>JASEFR010000014.1:0-35335 GCA_030019025.1 bacterium | reverse complement strand
TCAATGTAAGCGAAGTTTTTAGTATTGGGGTTTGGGTATGACCTTGCTATTTCGCCCTGAATTCTAAGAGTTGATGGTGCCTGAGTCTTATTAAAACTGACTTTATTAAACAAATCAGTTAGTTGGGGAACTTTTGTATCTAAAATTAAATCAAGTTCTCCCACAACACTTCTTGTAGGTTCACTTCCAATAGATGGCCTCTTTACGGGCGAAGACTCGGACCTGCCCATGAGACTGCCACCTATTTTTAAATCGGCAGTTAAAGGAACTTCAAACCTCATTCCCCAGAGGGATTTATCCTTTATACTGAAAAGAGGCGCATAATCAAAAGAGATATCAATCCTTGCATTTGGGTCTCTGAGAATGTTCTCATCATTTATAATGATTTTTCCCAAGCTGTAATCGATCGTGTAATCTTTTCCCCTCTCCAATACTCTACCGTTGTACTTTACAACCTCACTGTTTTCAAGGATATTACTCTGATTCAGGTATATCTCTCGGGATATTTGCCTCTTGATAACTTTTATAACGTATTTCGTTCCCTCACTATAAGAAAATCTCGTTTTTTTGTAGATTAAGGAATCCGGACTGCTCAGCGAATCATAAATAAACGGCCTGGAAATGGGAAAGATCAGAATTCCTTTATTTAGATCCAGAATATCAATAGTGTTCTGACCAACCTGCCTCACCAGGTCAACCTTTCCATCATTGTTTTCGTCAACTCCAAGAATATTAAGATAACTCCGTCCATTTTCCCCCCAAACTATCACGCCAGAGGAGTCCCTACCAATTTGAATATCGATATTCTCAGGAGTTATATAAGAAGCCCTTACATCGTATATGTTCATAAGCATTGTATTCCACAATTGAGCTTTCAAGGTGTCTGACCTGGTAAAAAGGGAATCAATGTAAAGAGGATAACTGGAAGGCTTCACCAACCTTAAACTGTCAAGAATCGTATCTGCCAAAACACCTACACGCCTTCCAGTACTCGTTTGGTAAGATACTGCAATAACGTAGTTTTCACCCGCTCTTGTGGCAAGTTCAAGAACTTTTGAATCCGGATAATAGATAAAATCTTCTCCATAGATAAGGGCTTTGAAATTCCCATACTCTTTGAGTGCGGAGTCGGGCAAGTACATCCCCGTAGCACTGTCATACCCATAGAAATAGGCAAATCCTGGTATTGTTTTTCCCGGCTGTATTCCCCTCTGCTCATCAATGAAGACCTGAATAGACACTATTGACTCGGCTTCAGGGATGTAGAAAAATCTGAATTTTTCGAAATCCTTCCCATAAAGCAAGAAGCTATCCTGCACTGCACCTCTTGAAAGACTCGTAGTTTGGCTTTCTCCTTTTTCCCTTGTAGCTATAGCCTGGATTTTTAAAGGACCAAATTGGAATAGAGAATTAAAGCCAAAAAGTCCCTCTTTTGTCTGGCCGGGAAAACTTGCAAATCGCGTTGATGGTAAAGTCACCCTCGTATCACCAAGTTCAATGAGTTTTACGACATCATCTTCCTCACCCTGAAATTTCACAATCACTTTATTTTTCGTCTCGTCCTGCCTCTCCGAATCGTGGTCAATGTTTACACTCAATTTGCTTCCAATAAAAGCATTTAAACTTAGCCTCAACTGTTGCTCCAGCTGGGGGTTAAAGTAACTTGAAGTTCCTTTACCAATGTAACTTAATGGATCATGGGTAACGTTTTTTTCAAAACTGAGTCTAACCGACTGGGTTCCGTCAATGTCAATCTTCGCACCTTCTTTGCCAAGAAAGGAAAAGGAAGGAGGCATGTAAACAGGAATTTGTATAGTAGGAATTACTCCTCTGCTACCTGTGGTTTTAGATGCAGTCTCTAAATTTTCGCTTTGCCTCTCAATAAGGTTTCTGTAGATAATCTCTCTTGTTCTCGCCATTTTAAAACGATCGTAGGAAACAGCAGAGTCTAAAACTATCTCTTCAGTCCCCTTGTACTTCCCGAAATAAACGAGGTTCTCCTCTACATAAACACTGTCAAAAATGCCATAACTGTTTCTGAGATACTGATAGAAGGGATCGTCAAATAAACCAAAAGAGAAAAGAAGTTGAAAAACCAAAACAAGCGAGTTCATTAGATAATGTTAATAAAAAAGTCGTGGATTTTCAAAGCGTACCGGACTCTTGCACATAATTTTTCCTAATGAAATCCAGTGCTTCTTCTTTGGAATGAATCCTCCCCTCTGCAATCAAATCATCAATCTCTGCAAGTATTTTTTTAAAAATGGGACCCGGCTTAAGTCCGAGCTCTATCAGATCATCCCCTGTAACCAGTCTTCCCTGGGTAACCTTTGCCTTCTCTTCAATAACTTTAATTATCTTTGCGCGAAATTCGTGGTACGGGAGTATACCTTCACCCCTTGGTGGTGAAGCAAGGGCGTCGGCAATAGCCATATCGAGAAGTGGAAAGGCCAGTTCTTCCATACGCCTTAAGTAGCGATTTACAGCTCGCTCAGTGAGAACCTGCTGAGCAGCCAGTAAATGAGGATACATGTGGTGCTTCACCAGTTTTTTTAGTGTATTTCTCTCTCTTTTTGACAGTTTTAATCTTTCAGCAATACTTTCAACAATTTCGGCTCCAACCCTATCATGACCATAAAAATGGGTATTCCCCTCTTCATCAAAACTAATCGTTTGTGGCTTTCCAATGTCATGCAACAAAACTGCAAGCTTAAAAATCCACCCAAGTTCTTTTTCATATTTTTCATCTTTCTCCACCAGAATTTTTTCAAAGTTTGCAAGGGCTTTAATTGTATGATATAGAAGGTTTTGTTCGTTATAGTATCGCTGTGAAGTATGCTTCATGGGAGAAAGTTCTGGGAAAACCGAAAATAGAACCCCGTCTTCAGCCATGAGTTCTATTGTCTTTGAAGAATTATCCGTCAGCAAAATAAGAAAAAGCTCATATCTTATGCGTTCACCGGCAACTATCTTAAAAGACAAAAGCGGAGAGAGCTCCTTCAAATAAAAACGTGTTTCAGGTCCGATTTCAAAACCGAGAACAGCGCTAAACCTGTACGCTCTCAGGATTCTCAAGGGATCCTGAATTAAATTTAAAGGACTAATGAGCCTTATAACTCTTTGCTCAATATCTTTCCATCCACCCACAGGGTCGATGATTTTACCACTCCTTAAATCCATTGCTATGGCGTTAACTGTAAAATCCCGTTTCTTCAAATCCTCATATATATCCTTACCCTTAACGGAAGTGATATCAAGCCAAAGATCCTCTGTAATGACAATTCTGTACTCCTCGTCTTCTTCTGAGAGAGGAAAAAGGGTAGATTCAGGATGTTTCCTTTTGTACAGTTTCAAAAAAGGATCTATATCACCCTCTAAAACCAGATCATAGTCGTTAATCTCCCTTCCAAGAATTGCATCCCTTAAAGAGCCTCCCACCAGATAGATTTTAAAGCTGTTTACAATCTCCTCGTCAATAGTAGGAATCTTTATGGCAAACTCCATCTTGCCTCCCTTAAAGCATCAAGTACAAGGGTAACCGCATCCTCTCTTCCCGCAACGATATTACCAGATCTCAAGTAATCATTTCCGCCGGAAAAATCTTTAACAACTCCACCCGCTTCTCTTACGATCAACGCACCTGCAGCAATATCCCAAATGGAAAGTCCATACTCATAGAATGCAGAAAAGATCCCTTCCGCGACATAACAAAGGTCAAGGGAAGCAGAGCCCAATCTTCTCACGTCTGAAAATTTTTTATAGAGCCTCTTAAAAACCTCATTCAAAAAATCAAACTTAGATTTTTCTCTAAATGGAAATGCAGTGGCGAAAAGAGTCCTTTCGATAGGTAGATTATTGTTGATTCCAATTTTCTTACCGTTTTTAAAAGCCCCTCTCCCTCTAAGGGCGTAAAAAAGTTCACTTTTAACAGGATTAAAGACAACACCTACAATAGGTTCTCCTTCCTCCAAAAGGGCGCAGGAGATTGCAAAAATGTCTATCCCCGAAAGGAAATTCTTTGTCCCATCAAGGGGATCAATAACCCAGGCGAGTTGGGCTACCTTTTTGCTACTCCCGGGTTCTTCACCAATAAATTGGTGGTCTGGAAACTCTTTCCATATTATGTCCTTTATAATTTCTTCCGTCTCTCTATCTACGAAAGAAACAAGGTCATTTGCTTTCTTCTCTTCGGCATGAATGTCGAGAACCTTTCCAAAGTGATCCCTTAAAAAATTCCCGGCTTCCCTCACAGCCTTTAAAGCAACCTGTAAATATTTTTCCATAATTCACCTACATCTTCAAAGACAAAATCGGGCTTAATTTCTTCTATCTGATCTTCGTTTTTGCGAACCCCTGTAAGAACGAGGATGGTCACCATCCCCATTTTCTTACCGAGTGCGATGTCCGTATCCAGTCTGTCACCCACAATAGCTGTGCTTTCTAAAGAAACTCCAAGCCTTTTAACAGCGTACCTTATTATGTACTCATTAGGTTTTCCAAGCACAAGGGGTTCTACTCCAACCACTGTGGTTATTGCATTTACGATGGCACCCGCTCCGGGAAGAAATCCTTCTGGAGTTGGAAAAGAAGAATCCCTGTTGCAGGCAATGAAAGTGGCACCCTTCTGGATTGCCAAAACCGCCTGTTTCAGTTTTTCATAAGTAACCTCTCGATCAAGTCCGACTATAACAAACTCTGCCTCCTTATAATCTTTCACTATCTTCCAACCAAGACTCTCCAGCTCTCTCAAAACGCCATCTTCTCCAATTACATATGCGCTGTGATGACCCTCATAATGCTCCCGTAAATAATCAGCAAGGGTATTTGCTGAAGTATAAATCTTAGAAGGGTTGACCTGAATCCCCATCTTTTCCAGTTTCTCTGCAACCTGTTCCGGGGTTCTCGTTGAATTGTTTGTTAAAAAAAGAAAGGGAATGTTATTTTCCTTTAAAAAATCAACAAGTTCCCTTGATCCCCTCACAGGCTGGTTGCCAATGTAGAGAGTCCCATCAAGGTCTATCAAAAATCCTTTTACCATCTCAGTAAGATCGCTCCATAGATAAATCCCGCACCAAAAGATACAAGCAGAACCCTCTGCCCTCTCTTCAAAAGGCCCTTTTCGTCCATTTCCGCAAGGGCAATAGGAATTGATGCTGCACTGGTATTGCCTGTCTTCTCAATGTTAATATACACCTTTTCCCGTGGTATTCCAAGTCTCTCCCTTGTGGCATCAATTATTCTTACGTTGGCTTGATGAGGGACAAGCCAGTCAATATCCTCTGACATTATACCAGCCTTCTCTAAAACTTTCTCAGCGGCTTCCTGCATTCCCATCACAGCATACTTAAACACTTCTCTCCCCTGCATCTTTATATAATGTTCTTTTCCACTTACAGTTTTTTCAGACGCAGGCTTCCTTGCTGCCCCAGCAGGGAGCATAAGTAACTCATGTACCTCGCCATTTCCCTTTAAATAAGAGGCAAGCACATCGCTCTCAGAATCATCCTTGGTTACTACTGCTGCACCGGCACCATCCCCAAAAAGAACACAGGTATTCCTATCACTGAAGTCCACAAGTCGGGAAAGGGTTTCTGCACCAACAATTAAGATGTACCTGTAATTTGGAAGAGATAAAAGCCCCCTTGCAATCTCAAGGGCGTAAACGAATCCAGGGCATGCTGCTTCTATATCAAAACACATGGCCTTCTTAGCGCCCAGTTTAGCCTGTAAAATACACGCTGTAGCGGGGAAAAGATAGTCTGGAGAGGCAGCGGCAACGATTATTCCGTCAATCTGCTGAGGCGTGATACCAGCTTTTTTTAAGGCCTTTAAGCTTGCTCTATAAGCAAGATCAGAGGTAGCCTCATCGGGACCAGCTATATGTCTTTCCTTAATGCCTGTCCTTTCCACTATCCATTCGTCGGAGGTTTCAACCATTTTCTCAAGGTCTTCATTTGTAAGTATTTTTTCAGGTAAATAAGACCCTATTCCCAAAATTCTGACACCCACCTCACACCTCCAAAGAAAAGTTTAAAGATTCAAAGGCAAAAGATGACCAAAAACTAATCGCGTGAAAAATTTTACAGTAATGCTTATGTACATTCCCAAAAGTGGAAAACCGAGAGCTGAAAGAACAACCAAAATCAGAAGGATGTAGTATCCATATTGCCTCATGAAGTTCTTAAACCCTCCAGGGGGAAGAAAATACTCAAGGACATGCCACCCATCAAGAGGAGGAATAGGAATTAAATTAAAAAAAGCTAAAGCGGCACTGATCACTACAAAGTTCACAATCATCGCCCCGAAAGTTGTGTAAAGCAAGAATCTGTACGCAAATATTCTCAACGTAAAACCTACAAGAAACGCTGAAATAAGATTTGAAAATGGACCAGCCAGTGAGACCAGCACCACATCTCTCCGAGGATTCCTCAAGTTGTATGGATTAATGGGAACCGGTTTTGCCCATCCAAAATGAAGAAAAAGAAGCGCAACAAATCCAACGGGGTCTATATGTGCGAGGGGATTTAATGTGAGTCTGCCCTTCAAACGAGGGGTAGGATCCCCCAGTTTATAGGCCACATACCCATGAAAATATTCATGGATAGTTAACGCAAGAAGAATACCTGGTAAGACAAGAAGAAAATCAAGCCACCTCATACCCACCTCATCTTGATATAAATTAATGAAAGAAGAATTCCCAAAATTGCTCCTACCAAAACCTCCAAGGGAGAATGGCCAAGGAACTCTTTTAACTTCTCTCTGCCAAGGGCCTTATTTTTTCCCATTAACTCTTCTACTATGATATTTAGAAGTTCGGCATGTTCTCCCGCCGCCCTGCGAATGCCTGCAGCGTCATACATAATGATTAGACTGAAATACAATGTGATACCGAATATAGGAGAACTAAAACCATAATGCTTTCCAGTGATCACTGAAAGACAGGAAACGGCAGCGGAATGGGCACTGGGCATTCCTCCGGTGCTGAAAAGCCAGGAAAAGGCAGGCCTCTTCTCCTTAATGCTGTAAATCACAAATTTTATCATCTGAGCGATGAAACCAGTCAAGAGAGGGAGTAGCCAGAAGGGATTTGAAAAAATTTCTTTTAAAACCAATCACTTCCTCCTGGAAAGAAAATAATCCGCAAGTCCTTCTAATAATTTGCTTTTATCTCCCAGAATACTCTTAGCCTCCACTTTAATATCCCTTACCAGTTCCCTCGCTACATCATAGGACCTTTCAAGTCCCAACACGGAGGGATAGGTGCACTTTCCCCTTTCTCTGTCTTTCTTAGCTTTTTTACCAAGCTCTTCGTCCTCTGCCGTTTCGTCAAGGATATCATCCACGATTTGGAAAAGCAGACCCAGTTTTCTTCCAATTCTTCTGAAACCTTCCACAATAGATTCGTCAATCCCTGAGCCTATAGCTCCAATTACAATGGAGGCCTCAATAAACCGTGCTGTCTTCCTTAAATGGATATTTTCAACCAACCTTTGAGTGTGAACCTTTCCCTCAGCCTTTAAGTCCAGCACCTGTCCTCCAATGACTCCGTCTACGCCAAGTGCATCCACAAGCTCATTTAACATCTTAATTTTAATCTCTGCACTTAACGGGCCTTTTAAAAACAACCCGATAGCCTCAATAAAAAGGGCATCACCAGCAAGAATCGCCATAGCTTCACCATATACCCTGTGATTTGTCGGTTTTCCACGACGAAAGTCGTCATTATCCATTGCAGGCAGATCATCGTGAACGAGTGTGAAAGTATGGATCATTTCAAGGGCACAAGCCTGAGGTAAAATTTCTTCCTCCTTTTTTCCACCACACAGTTCATATCCCAATATGCACAGAACTGGGCGCAGCCTTTTGCCACCAGCGAAAAGGGAATATCGCATTGACTCCCTTAGTAAGGGGACCCCCTTAGCATTCTGGGGAAAAAACTCCTCCAACTTTCTGTTGACGAGTTCACTTTTTTGTTCTATGTACTCTAAAATCTCCACTTACCCCCCTAAAAAAGGTTATCCAAAAGGGTCATTACTACAAAGCCCAACATAAAAGAGAAGGTTGCAACCTTCTCTGAACCATGGGTGTGGGATTCAGGAATCATTTCATCACTTACAACGTAGACCATTGCCCCTGAGGCAAAAGCCATAAGGTAAGGTAAAAGCTTTGAGAAAAGTATTCCGAGGGAAACCCCCAAAAGACCAGCTACTGGCTCGACCATTCCAGTTAGAAACGCTATAAAAATCGCTCTACTTCTGCTCATACCGAGGCTGAAGAGGGGTAGAGCAACCGCTGCACCTTCAGGAATGTTCTGCAAACCTATAGCTACTGCGAGGGAAATTGCAGAGGGGGAAATACCTTTTGCAAAAGAGATTCCAACTGCCATTCCCTCAGGAAAATTGTGAATTAACATCGTTAAAAGAATAAGTGATACCATTTTAAGTCTTGAAGAAGGGCCCTCCAGTCCTTTTATAAAATGCTCGTGAGGAATAATAGTATCCAAGAAATCGACAAAAAAAGCTCCAAAGAGAAAAGCCAAAAGCACTGGAATAAGGACACCTTTACTGAGAGCGGGAATAAGAAGGCTGAAAATAGAGGCAGAAAACATAATTCCACCAGAGAGTCCAAGGAACAAAGGCATACTCTTGGGACCAAATTTAACCTTTAAAATAAGAAATAAAGCACCAAGGGTTGTAGCGAGACCAGCAAACAAAGAAGCTAAGAAGCCAGCTAATACGCTATTCACCCTGTTCTTCCAGACCTGACAATTTTCTAAGGTGGTTTAATGTCTCTTCGTCATCTGGTTTTATTTCGAGACTTTTTAAGAAGTATTCCCTGGCAAGTTCTTCGTTATTAACCATTTCCTGGAAAATCCCCATCGCCTTATAGTACTTAAGTTTTTCCTCTTCCGATTTAACCTGATTGGATTCAACCCTACTTAATAGCTCGCTTATGCATTTTTCGGCTAAATCAAAATTTCCTTCAAAAAGAGACTCTTTGAAGAATTCAAAGAGTTCCTCATTAGAGTAGGTTGAAATCTCTTTTTTACTCGGCTTCTTTTGAAACATAGTTTACAAACTTCTCAATGTTTTCACGAGTTCCTATCACAATGAGCTTGTCAGTCCTTTCTATTTCAAACCCACCATCGGGTAAGACGTATGTGACGGTTTTAGTAGAAACACCGATTTTTGTCCCATCCTCAGGTTCGGAGCCATCTCCCACAACAATTGGTTCATTCCTCTCAACGGCAATGACATAAAGACCGAATTTTTTTCTTATCTCAAGTTCACTCAGTGACTTCTTTTGGAAATTTCTCGGGACATCAACAGTGGATATCATGACATTCTTCTTCCTGAGGAGGTCTGCAAGCTCAACAGTTCCCCACATTATACTCATAGCCAGTCTCTCTGCGGACTGTTTTTCGGGCTGAATAACCCTGGATACCCCAAGCCGGGATAAAATTTTTGCATGCACATCATTTGAGGCTTTAGCATAAACATTTTTAATCTTTCTATCCTGCAATATTTGTGCAGTCAAGATTGATGCTGAAATTTCAGAAATGCATAGGAAAACGTAATCAAAGTCCTCTAAATTTAAGCGAGCTAAGGCTTCCTCTTCTGTACTATCAAGAATTACCGCTTGGGAAACCCTGTCTTCCATTCCCTTTATTTTATTTTCGTTTTTATCCACCAGAACAACAGTGTGATTTTCCCGCATAAACACTTCTGCTAATGACCTTCCAAACCTTCCAGCACCGATAACAAGAATGTTCATATAAATTCACCCCACTATATATCTGTCTTCCGGATAGCCTATCTCTATCTTAGTCCTTTCTATCATGTAGGTAGCCACCGAAAGAACACCAACCTTACCAATTATCATAAGTAAAATTATAATCCACTTGGAAAGTATATTGAAATCGGCAGAAAGACTTACATTATTGAAAACACGAGAGCCAGTTGAAAGGCCCACTGTACCAAAGGCTGAAACGGTCTCAAAAGCTATTTCTATGGGAGTGTGGAGTGAAAGCACATACTTGTCAAAAGACACAATTAAAAAGTAACTAATGAACAGATAGGTGGAGGAAAGAATTAAAATCAAAATTGCCTTTTCTACCGCTGCATCAGAAATTCTTCTCTTGAATAAATAAACATTTTTGTATCCCCTAAGGTGGTGAAAAATCCACAAAAAAGCAAGAGCAAAAGTATTCGTTTTAACTCCTCCCGCGGTCCCACCTGGACTTCCACCTATATACATAAGAAGCATAATTAAACTTAATGTCGCAGGCGCAAGAAGAGAGAAATCAACGGTATTAAAACCGCAGGTTCGAGGAGTAACAGACTGAAAAAGTGCTGCCAAAATCTTTTCTGAAGTTGAAAAGTTTCTGAAACCGTTGTTTATCTCGAGGAATAAAATTAAAATAAATCCCCCAACGACAAGGATAATCGTCCACGTAAAAACGGCCCGCGTATGGGTGGAAAACCGGAAGGTTTTTCCTGAAATCCTCTCGCCTGAATCTTTTCTTACAAATTTTTTAAGCAATTCCACTCTACTTTTGAAAAATTCCTTTAATTCATTAAGGACAAAGAATCCCAGCCCGCCTGTTATTATTAACAGGATAACAACAAAATTTACAAAAGGGTCGCCTCGAAAAGACATCAACGAATTGGAAAAAGTTGAAAATCCTGCATTACAAAAAGCGGAAATAGCCTGAAATACCGCGTGTTGAAAAGCAAGAATTGGTGGAAAATATTTTAAAAAAGCAAAGAACAACAATATTATTCCAATGGACTCAATAACCAAAGTATAAATCACCACCCGTTTGGCAAAATAAAAAGCAAAACCGGGCTTAAGTTCGGGAAATCCCTGGGCCATCATCTCTGGAAGAATCAAGCTCCTTCTCAATCGATGCAATAATACGCCCGCTACACTCATATAACCGATACCGCCAAGCTGAATCAAAGTAAGGATAACAGCTTTCCCAAACAAAGTGAAAAACACAGGTGTATCTTTCACAATTAAACCGGTCACGCATATAGCAGATGTTGCTGTAAAGAAAGCATCGGTAAAACACAGCGGCCCACGCCTTGAAAAAGGTAACAGTAAAAGTAATGACCCCAAAAATATGGCAGAAAAGTAACCCAACACGAGAAGCAAAAAGGCTCGCCGTTCCATAAAATTACAGTTTTGAAGAGAATTTATCTAACCAGCTATATTATATACCTGCTTTAAACCCAAGTGTAAGGCCAAACCTGTTGCTTCTATACGAGCCTTCAAGATACCCTTTAATCACCAGAATTTTGAACTCTATACCGCCAAAATAAGAAAGGGTATTGTTTTCAACTGCTTGTATTTCCTTTCTGGTGGAGTCACTCGTCGTCCAATAATTTGTGTTCAATGAATAAATATCGTAACTCGCTCCAAGATAAGGAGTTATAAAAAGAACGTTTTTGGAGACAGAAGCTCTGATTGAAAGATCCTTAAGACTCAGGCTTGTATAGAGGGTATCAAATTTAAAAGTGAGGTTTTTGTATTCGTGATTAATGAGGGCAACCGAGACAGCAGGAGTGGGAGGAACAAGCTGGTCTTTTAGAACTTGAACTTTTAAACCGTAACCAATGAGATAGGGAGATTCCTCAAAGTAATCGGATTTAATGAGTGTTGGAGCGTATTTACCAATTACATCAACCGCAAAAAGTCCCCTTAAAAGGGGAGTAAAAGAGAAACCCTTAAAGAGCCCGACTTCACCGTATATGTATGGGAAGACAGCAGGGAAAGATATTTCTTCAGAATTAATAGGATTGGTAAACTTAAACCAACTGGCATTCGCAGCAACACCCAGGTTAAAGTGAGGCAATCCGCCTTTGCATCCCGCATTGGATATTACCCCAGAAGAAATCAGGGCTGCAGCCTTGTCGGTAAGAGAAACAGCCATATTTTCAACACGTTCATCAAGGGTCTGGGCACCCAACACTCCTATTGTTAACACTAACATCAGCACTTTCTTCATACACCCTCCTTATATGTGTTTTAATTATAACCCAATCAGTTTTAACGGTCAATCCTGCAGCGTTTCCAAAAAACAATTCTTCCTGAAAAGTCTCATCTTCCTTTACACACGATGATGTTTCAAAAACTTAAAACTGCATCCCAGGGATACAAAAATTAACTTAGAAAAATGTCTTTTAACGCCTTTTCTTACTTCTTTTCAAATTTTACCCTTTATATAATACATTACACTGAGAAAGTTTCCGCATATTGTTCTCAGAGATTTCCAATACCCTTAGTATCAGGCTTTTTCTAAATAACCTTTCCTCTCTTTAATCAACATACCCTTAATAGCCTTTACCAACTTCATCTGTGCTTTCAACTTATTTATGTATATTTTCGCCTTTTTTTCTCACAGGGGAACCGACCTAATTCGGCGGTTGGGAAATTTTGAAAGTGCCTTCTTTAAACCAATTTTTTCTCATCCCTGTAGCCGTATATTCCACAATATACTCGGGTACCCGATGTCTGGCGCCGGACATCGGGTACCTGCTCATTCCTAACGATCTAACGTTCCATCAGCATAACCATCTGTATATCCCATCAAGTAGTCTTCACTGTATTGGCATCCAGGAGACAGGCACACACATACACATGCCTTCTGGGTCCTTGATACTACAATATCAGTTAGTATGTTTATCATATTGCACCTCCTTTTGGTTTTGCCACCTCGAGGCGACCGATTAATTGTAAAAAAAACGTCGAGTCAAATACCAAATTAACTCACTAAAAATTTTCACTAATTTAAAACATCGGCTCCAATTTATCCTATAGCGACTTCTGGGCAAGCCATCCCCCCTTTAAAATGACTTTCTCATGAAGCTATGGAACTTAAAATATAATAGAAAACTCCTAATTTCTTTGATTATTCAAGCACACCTCTTTAACATTATTTCATGTACGGTTTGATTCTTTTGATTTCCTTTTATTTTTTCTTTTTCAGCATTGAGCTTTTATCAAAGGGATTCCAACTTCTCGGTAGCGGTTTTGCAAATATGCTAATTCAGAACACTGCACACCCTTTAGTGGGTTTTTCCACAGGTCTCCTCGCAACCGCAATCTTACAATCATCCTCATCCACCACTTCCATTATTGTTAGCTTAATAGCAGCTGGAACTTTAAATATCAGAAATGCAATTCCAATGATCATGGGAGCCAATATAGGTACTACGGTAACAAACACCCTGATATCCCTTGCCCATCTTAAAAAAGGAAAAGAGTTTGAAAAAGCTATTCAGGCTGCGACCGTTCACGATTTTTTCAACCTTTTGTCTGCCTTTACCTTCCTCCCTTTAGAGCACTTCTTTCACCCTCTTGAAAAATCAGCTAATTTTTTGGCCCATCTCTTTAAAAACATGGGGGGGTTTAAGTTTGTATCTCCATTAAAAATTATCCTTGAACCGCTTATAAAGCTCCTTTTAAGCTCCCCTCTTAAAAAGTATCCTCTTGCCGTTATCCTAATTGCTGTGACAGTTTTACTAATCTCACTTAAATACATTGTAAAAAGCATGACAAAAATCTCTAAAAAATATGTGGACCGATATCTCAACACCATTTTCTTCAAAAACACAAGAACTTCGTTTATCTCTGGACTTGTATTGACTTCCATTGTCCAATCCAGTTCCTGTACAACCTCCCTTGCAGTTCCTCTTGCTGCTGTTGACCTTCTTGACCTTAGGAGGATCTTTTACTATACAATGGGAGCAAACATTGGAACCACTATTACTGCAATTCTCGCAGCCTTAATCACAAAAAGCCCGGCGGCGCTGGCAATCGCCTTTACACACTTGCTTTTCAATACATATGGCGTAATACTTAATACACTTATTTACAGGGAGCTACCTGTGAAGATAGCGAAGATTTTTGCCAAGATTGCAACAAAAAGGAAGGTTATTGCATTACTGTATACTATTATAATCTTTTATGTGGTACCAGCCATTATAATATGGTTAGGAGGTAGAAGATGAAAAGGAAACTGTGGGATCTTTTAAGAGGGAAAACCTTGCTCCAGGAGGCCTTTGAAGAAGGCCTTGAAATGTTGATCCAGGTAAAATATATGTACATTGAGACCAACAAGTTTCTATTCGAAGCAGTTGAAGAAGGCTTTGACCCTTACTCTATCGATAAAAAGGTAAACAAACGGGAAATAGAAATTAGAGAAAAGATTCTAAAACACCTTGTTTTTGGCGCGGATAAAGTGGATATTGCCTATGCCCTTTCTTTAAGCAGTATCATAATTGACATCGAGCGAATTGGAGATTATTGTAAAAACATGTTTGAACTTATTGAAATATACCCTGAAAAACTTGACGAAGATTCCTACATAAATAAACTAAAAAAGATTTCCGAGGACATTTCACACGAATTTGACGTAACCTATTTAGCCCTTAAGGAAGCTGATGAAGAGAAGGCTGAATACGTTATGAAAAAACATTTGGAAATAAATAAAGTCCTGGAAGAATTGCTTAGGGAAGTTTCAAAAGATGATTCCCTGAAGCCAAGGAAGGCAATAATAATAGCTCTATTAACAAGATATCTCAAAAGGGTTAGTGCTCACATTAAAAATGTTGCCTCATCTATAGTTAACCCCTATCCCAAAATAAGTTTCCAACCTGAAAGTGAATTTTAGGATTTAAATCTCAGAAGAATAATTGTTTCACATTCAATAAGCCGGGATTCGCCAACAGGGCCTACCATCTCTCCCGTCTTTGCCTTTATGTTAATTCTCTCTGGAGCGATTTCAAGAATCCTTGAAATTTTTCCCTTCATCTCTGGTATCAAGTCTCGAATCTTTGGCTTTTCCAGTTTAACAAAGGAGTCAACGTTAATTATCTCCACTCTGCTTTTCCACTTTTCCAGGATCTCTCCAAGAAGTTTTAAGCTTGAAACACCAGCAAATTTGGGATCGCTGTCAGGAAAATGGTATCCAATATCCCTATCCCCCACAGCGCCAAGAAACGCATCAATGATTGAGTGTACCAAACAATCTCCATCGGAATGAGCAACAGGACCAATTTCCTTTGAAACAACAACTCCGCCAAGGATCAAAGTCTTGCCCTGTTCAAGCCTATGGGAGTCATAGCCCAGACCCACCCTCAATCCCATCTCCCCTCCCAATAATTTTTTGAAATGGACGAGATCCTCCGGATATGTGATTTTAAAATTTTCAAAACTGCCCTCCACAACCTTTGCCCTTATTCCCAAAAGGTCAAAAACCATAGTTGATTCGTCAGTATATGTTTTCTGCGCTTTTTCATAGCATTTAAGGAGCAATTTCCTCCTAAAACCCTGTGGAGTTTGAATCAAATACAGATTATCTCTTTCCAATTGGGTAGAAAAAATTTCCGACTCAAAGTAACCTACGGTATCCCTTACGGGAATTCCCGGAACCACCGCATCAAACTCTTTAAGGCCGGCTATCACATTGTTTACTATTTCTTTGCTAACATTGGCCCTTGCAGAGTCGTGGATCAATACATACTCACCCTTTGCTTCGCGGACCCCATTGCGAACAGATTCACTTCTTTCTGCCCCTCCTTCAACAATGGAAGTAAGCTTATGAAACTTTGCCTTTAATTCCTCGCCCTTTGCGATGTTCTGCCTGCTTAACACAAGAACAACTTCTGAAATAAGAGGATGTCTTTCGAATACTTCAAGGGAATATTCTACAAGGTATTTTCCAAAAACTTCAACAAATGCTTTATCTCCACCAAACCTTTTACCCTGACCAGCAGCAACTACAATTGCAGAAAACTCTGACATTACTGATTAAAATCAGGGGGTTCAATTAATTGTCTGAGTCTTTGCATTCTCATAGGATGTTGCAATCTCTTAATAGCCTTCGCCTCAATCTGCCTTACCCTTTCCCTCGTAATGCCGAAAATCGCTCCAACCTCCTCAAGCGTTTTAGGTGGATGGCCATTTAGCCCAAACCTGTATTCAAGAATCTTCCTTTCTCTTTTGGATAAGGTTTGGAGAACCTCTTCAAGACGTTCTTTCAATATAAACTCTTTTGCATACTCAAGCGGATTATTTTCTCTATCAACGATATATTCAGCAATTATAGATTTCTCGTCGTGATCAATCGGTTTATCCATTGAAATTGGTTCCTTCTGTGCTTCCAGAGCCTGTTTCACCTTTTCAACGGTCAGGTTGGTAGCCTCTGCAATTTCCTCATAAGTAGGTTCCCTATCAAGCTCTTGCATTAAATATTTGATAGCCCTGTTAATTTTAGTTATAGTTTCAATCATGTGGATAGGGATTCTTATAACCCTTGACTGGTCAGCTATTGCCCTTGAGATGGATTGTTTAATCCACCAAGTAGCATAAGTGGAGAATTTGAATCCTCTTCGGTAATCGAATTTTTCGACAGCCTTGATTAAACCGAGGTTACCTTCCTGAATCAAATCACCAAACTCGAGCCCCCTATTCATGAACTTTTTCGCGATATCGATCACCAACCTCACGTTACCTTCGACCATCTTACACTTAGCAAACTCAAGCCTTGCGAAATACTCCCTAAGGCTCGCATAAACCTTGTCCGCTTCATCATAGGACATACCGATTTTTCCAATTCTTTGCTCCAGCGCACCTGCAGTCTCCCTCATAACATACATTAGTTCGCCAACTCTTTCCAAATCCCTGGGAGTTTTGTGAGGTTTATTCTTCAATTCCTCCTCTTCAGCCCTTAGTGCATTCAACCTCTCATAAAACTCTCTAATATTGTTGATTTCTTCCTCAAACTTAAAAAATATATCTTTAACCACAGAAAACCTTGGAGATATCTTTTCAATTTTTTCTGCAATCTTTTTCGCCATTTTTTCCTTTTCTTTTGAGAAAGACAGACTCTGGTACTCTTCAATTAGCTTTTTGAGCTCGCGAAAGCTTTTCTCCACTCTGTTTTTCTCTTTCTTATTCATCTCCCTTGATGTCCAGTAGTGTGAATCTACTTGAACAAGCTCCTCTATAGGGATAAAACCATCTAAACATTGCCTTATAAGCATATAAAATCTCTCAATTCCATAGGGGGTAGCAAAAAGCTCGCGAACTATACCTCTCCTCGCCTCATCGATCATTTTAGAATATTCTTGCTCCTCCTCTTTAGTAAGCAAACTAAGATGAGAAACTTGTTTCAAATAGGTCTTGGTAGGATCATCCCTTATCTGAGAAAACTCTTCCTTTTCCAAAATATCATGGTCAAACCTTTTCTTTTTCCTTGCTCTGAAAGATTCGTGAACTTCAATCCCCTCTTCCTGAAGCGCCATCATAACCTCTTCAAATTGCTCAGTACCAACCGGATATTGCAAAACCTTCTCAAGCTCATCGAAGGTAACTTTCTTTTCCTTTTTCGCCTTTTCAATAAACTCCCTGAATTTTTTATCTTCAAACAAGGTTTCCATAATTATCCCCCCATATTTTCCTTTTTGCTCTTAAAGTACTCGACCAAAATTTTTTCAATATTTTCCTTGTTTTCGAGCCTCTGTTTTAATAACATTTGCCTAACCTTTGAGGCTCGAATATCTCTAATTTTCTTGATAATTTCACCCCTCACTTTATCGTTCATTTCCCCAAGGTACTTCATTGCGTATTCAACTATCTTGCTTGAGCGAGGATGCTCCGATATAACCTCCTCGGGCGTTTTGCCCTCCTTCAAAGCCACATAAATAGTTTTTGCATCCTCACTCAAAAAATCCTCCGCCGATAGCTCACTTAATAATACTTCCCTAATTTCAGAATCTATCAGGGCAGAAACAGCAAGTGAAAAATCAACCCCCGTAATAACACTTTCCTTCCTGTGCCCACTGAGCAATTTCAAAACCTCATTTAATCCCACAGAGCCAATGCCAAAGGCTTTAGCTACTAAATCACCAAAATCCTTTCTCAAAACAGGATTTTCAATTTTTTGTACAGATTCCAGCAAATCCCTCACATTTGATGCCCTTTCCTCAATCGTAGTGCTTATGCGTAATATATATTTAGCAAAATCAACCGCACTGTCAAGGGCCTTGGCTACCTCTTCAATCCTTCCATTCTCCCATGCCTCAGCAGGGTCCTTTGAAAAGTCTAAATTTGCAATTAAAGGTATAACACCCTTTTCAAGAAGAACTTTAATACTCCTTAATGTTGCCCTTTTCCCTGCCTCATCACTGTCAAAAAGCAGAATTGCCTTTGAAAACTGGGATGATATGAAATTCGAATGATCCTCCGTTAAAGCTGTGCCCATAGGAGCGACACCTCTTTTGATTCCCATCATGAAAAGTGCCATGACATCAAAGTAACCCTCTACCACTACTGGGATTCCAGATTCCTTTAAGTCCTTTCTATTTGTATAATATCCAAAAAGTATCTCTCCTTTGCTGAAAAACTCTGTTTCCGGCGTATTTAAGTATTTGGGCTCGTCAGATTCTTTCATAGCACGACCGCCAAAGGCCACAACATTTCCAAAATGATCATAAATTGGTATAATAAGCCTATCTTGGAAGAATTCAGAATAACCGCCTCGCGGATTTTCTTTTATTAATCCAACCTTCAACATGCTATAGAAATCAAACCCCTTATTCTTCAAATAGGTGACCAACCCTCCGCCAGAGGCGTAACCCAACCCAAAGGTAAGAATCGCCTCCGTTGTAACTTTTCTTTGTTTGAGATAGTTTAAAACTGGTATGCCTTCTTCAGATTCATTCAAAACTTTCTGAAAATAGGCCTTCGCTTCCTTAAGGAGCAAAAGCTCTTTACTGCTTTTAATCTCTTCAACAATTTTAATACCCGCGATCTTTGCCAGTTCTCTTACAGCCTCTGCAAAAGACAATCCCTCTTTCTTCATCAGAAAGGTAAAAACGTTGCCCGATGCACCGCAACCAAAACAGTGATACAGCCCCTTTTCCGGATCTACATAAAAGGACGGAGTTTTTTCTGCATGGAAGGGACAAAGTCCTCTATAAGATTTTCCCGTTTTTTTGAGCTGAACATAGTTACCTATGATATCGACTATCGATACCGAAGCGCGAATTCTCTCAATTACCTCTCTAAAATTATCCTTTCTCATAAAGGTAACTAAGGGGAACCTCCATAAAAGTTTTTCCTATCTGTATAAGGGCTTTATCACGCCTAACTTCTTTCAAAACTCCCATAACCCCTACCGGCTTAATGAAATACTCTCTTTCTAATATAAAGTCAGCAGCAGGCTTCAATTCAAGTTCGTAGTTTTTCTCCATTTCAATCAGCTCTTTCTTAACTTCCCTTGCAACCTGCTTGATTTTATCCCTGTTTTCTTCTCTCCTTATTTCCTTCAGTAATTTGTCTACCTCTTCCCGGGCGCTGGCAACTATCTTCTGTGCGGTTTCCTTTCCAATCTTTTCTGCCCTTTTAAGTTTTTCTTCAAGAGAGGTAAGCTTTTCCCTATATTCGGCGGAAAGTTTTTCATATAGGGCTTCCTTTTCCTTCAAATTCTTGATTACGCTATCCAGTATAGCCGACTCACCTTGGACATACCCTTTTGCCTTAGCGATAATTTCTTGAGGTAACCCCGTTTTTTCTGCAATTTCAAAAGCATGACTGACTCCTATCTCGCCCACTTTTACTTTATATGTGGGCCTCTGTAATATAGGGTCAAACTCCATTGAAGCGTTTAACATTTCTTCATTCTGAGAAACCAGCAACTTCAAGGTAGTTAGATGCGTATTACCCAAAACCCACAAACCTTTAGATAAGAGGTGTTCAAGAACCGCATAAGCAATGCCTGAGGCTTCCTGAGGATCTGTGCTTGAAATCAACTCGTCAAAAAGCACAAGGTCACCTTCTTTTGCCTCTGCCAGAACTTCAATGATCTCTCTTATATAAGAGGTAAAGCTCGATTCCCCCTCAACCAAATCCTGTTCATCTTGGAAACCTACTGCAAAAACATCTTCAGAAAACATAAGCACCGCTTTTTCAGCAGGCACGGGAATCCCAGCCGTTGCCATAAGGTGAAAAAGTCCAACAGTTTTCAAAAGAACGGTTTTCCCACCTGCGTTAGGGCCCGAAACAAGAAAGACCCTCTTATCAATATACAAATTCAGTGGAACAACTTTATCAAAACCCATCGTACTAACCAATAACGGATGATAACCATTGACAATTTCAATAAAATCTTTCGAAAATTCCGGGTACTCGCACCTATAGTCGGCTTTAAAATTGGCAAGGGCATAATACAATTCAAGCTTACCTACATATTCCCATACAGAATAGAGGGCGTCTGAAAGCTTTCCAATCCTTTCACTGAGGTCGCGCCTTATACGATCAATCTCTTCTTTTTCCTCTTCCACAGCCCTCACGTAGCTGTTTTGAAGACTAACAACTTCAATCGGCTCCACGTAAACCGTTTCACTACTCTTAGAATAGCCGTGGATTATACCATCAGTTTTAAAATTAGCAATCAAAGGAATTACAAACCTACCATTCCTGATAGTTATTACAGCCTCACGCACAATACCATCGGCTTCCAGTTTTCTCAAAATTTTAGTCATTACCTCGTATATCTCACTTCTCAGTGAGATAACCTTTTGTTTTATCCTATAAAGCTCGGGAGTAGCGTCTATCCTGAGTTCCCCATCTTCGCTCACCATTGAAAATATCTGTTTTTTTAAGGACTTCAAAACCTCCGGACTAAGAAGAAAATCGCATGAATCTGAGAGTGACTCATATAATCTTGTGTAACCTTCTATGAAATCACCTATATCTCTTATCTCTTTAAAAGAAAGGGGGGCACCTGTGCTGGCTCTTCCTAAGGCCTTTTTTATATCAGAAAATTTTGAGAAGTCGAGCCTCATGCCTTTATGAATAGCCTTTTCAATCATCTGCGTCTTTTCAAAAATATCCTTTACCTCTTCTTTGTTCTTTCCCGGCATAAGGCTCTCTATCTGCTCTATCCCACAAGGAGATAAGATATAGGATTTCAATATCTCCTTGAGCTTTTCAAACTCTAATCTTTCGAGGGTTTTACTCCTCATTTCTCCTCATTTTACGAAGCATTCGCCTTCTTGCTGCCAGAAGTTCTTTCTTCTTTTTCTCAGAAGGTTTTTCATAATACTGATATTTTTTGACATCTTGAAGAATGCCATCAGCAGCCACAACCTTTCTGAATCTTTTTAGAAGGCTTTCAAAACTTTCGCCATCACGCAGTCTAACGCCAGACACAGAAATCACCTCCTTTTAATTTTTATAGTGCCCCCCATTCTAAAAATAATTAAAGTGGCTAAAGCCACCGCTGCGGTCTCAGCCTTTAAGACAGTTTCACCAAACCTGAAACCAGTGAACCCTGCTTTCAAGAGGGCCTCAACCTCTTTGCTCGTCAAATCACCCTCGGGCCCAATTACAATTAAAGTGTCACCCAATATAGAAGTTTCACAATCGAGGGGATTACCCTCCAAATACCCAAAAAACTTATGCTGGAATCCCTCTATTTTCAAAAGTTCAGGAAAACTTATCGGTTCAACAATAGTTGGTACTGTGGAACGATTGCTTTGCTTTACAGCTTCTCTCGCTATTCTCGACCACCTCTCTAACCTGAAACGCTTTTTAACGCTTCTTTCAAATAATACAGGTACAAATCCATTTACACCAAGCTCAGTACATTTTTCTATTAAATAATCGTTCGCCTTCCCGTCCGCTAATGGAGAAAAGGCAAGTGTAATTTTAAAAGGTAATTCGTGTTTTTTCAAATGATGCTCAAGTATTGTTGCTTTTAAAACTCGGCCACGTAAATTTATCTCATCAACTCGCGCAATAAACTCATTACCCTTCCCGTCAATAAGCCTGATAATTTCGCCTTTTCTAACTCGCCTTACCTTTACAAGATGGTGAAATTCCTCTTTATCTTTAACCAGCAGGGTATTTTCAACCTTTTCCTGATAGAAAGCGGAATTCATGAGGGTTTTGCGAATCTTGGAACTCTTTCCATCACCTCCTCTTCCTCTTTTTGCATTTGCTGAACCAACTCTCGATATTCCTTTGAAGGTTTTGTAGGAACTACTAATTTAATGTGAAAAAATAAGTCACCTCTATACCCATTTCTCTCCATACCATATCCTTTAAGTCGAATAGTTTCACCCGGTGCCGTTCCTGGCAAAATTTTAATTTTTAATTTTCTCCCATCAAGATGGGTAAATTCGAGCTCCTTACCCAGAACCAGCTCGGAATAGGTAACATTGATTCCAACATGGAGGTCCTCTTTATCTCTTACAAAAATCTCATGTGGCTTTTCTGAGATGGTTACAATCAAATTCCCCCTTTCACCGCCTCTTGGTCCCGCATGGCCTTCACCGGTGAGTATAAAGTACTCGCGGTCTCTGATGCCTTTCGGTATCCTAAACTCAATCTCCTTATCTTCACGCACCCTTCCTGAACCATTGCACTTGGGACAAGGATTAACTATTACCTTGCCTTCACCCTTACATTGAGGGCATACTGTTTCCCTAATAAATTGTCCGAAAAAAGTCGAAGACACCTCTCTTACTACACCCGAACCTTTGCAGACACTACAGGTCTCCACCTTCCCATCTAAACTTCCCGTCCCGTGGCAGGAATCACATATCTCCAGCCTTTTAAGCCTAATCTTTTTTACATCACCACGATATATTTCCTCCAGGGTCACTGGAAGGGTAATCTGAATATCCTCCCCTCTTACCTTGACACGCTGTCTTCGCGTTCCTCTACGAGTGTTAAAACCAAAAAAATCTCCGAAAAACTCATCAAAGAAATCAAATCCAAATCCAAGGTCTTTGAATATGTCTCTCAGGTCATCAAAGTGCGTAAAGTCTCTCCAGGTAAAATCACCCTGCTGGAATCTCGTCTTAACCCCTTCATGCCCGTACATGTCATAGAGTCTTCGTTTTTCGGGGTCAATGAGCACCTCATATGCTTCGCTTATCTCTTTAAATTTTTCCTCTGCTTCTTTTCTATTTTCAGGATTTCTATCAGGATGATACTTTATCGCCAGTTTCCTGTAGGCCTTTTTTATCTCTTCGGGGGACGCATCCCGAGGAACCCCCAAAATTTCATAATAGTCTTTTTTAGCCATTATTTCACCACTTCATAATCTGTGTCGTCGGGTTTATCCTTCTTCCCCTCGGTCGTACCCGTTTGTGCGCTGTTTCCATATTTTGCGTAAACTTCTTGAGCCACCTGTGACCACACCCTCTGAAGCTCCTCAAAATCCTGCCTGATCTTGTTGAAATCATCACCCTTCAAAGATTCCTTTAGCCTGTTTAGTGCCTCTTCAACTCTCTTCTTCTGATCTTCAGTTATCTTCTCGTGCATGTCTCTTAACCCTTTCTCCACCGCATAAACGTAAGCATCAGCCTGATTTCTAAGCTCAATAAGCTCTTTTCTCTTGCGGTCCTCTTCTTTGTATCTTTCAGCTTCCTGTACCATTTTTTCAATCTCTTCTTGAGTCAACCCGGTCCGTGCATGTATCTTGATAGAGCTTTCTTTATTAGTGGCTTTATCAACAGCAGAAACGTGCAAAATTCCATCCGCATCTATATCAAAGGTGACTTCAATCTGAGGCGTACCTCTCGGAGCAGGTGGAATTCCCATCAGCTCAAACTGACCAAGCAATCTGTTCTCCGATGCAATCGGCCTCTCACCCTGATACACTTTAATAAGGACGGAAGTCTGGTTATCTTCTGCAGTGGTATAGATCTTAGATTTTCTTGTAGGTATTGTTGTATTACGAGGAATTACCACATCAAAAATACCACCAAGGGTTTCCACTCCAAGAGAAAGTGGCACAACGTCAAGAAGCACGATGTCTTTATCTTGGTATTCGCCTGCTATGATGGCGCCCTGAATTGCAGCACCCACTGCAACCACTTCATCTGGATTTATGCCTTTATGGGGTTCTTTTCCAAAGAACTCTCTGACTTTCTGTTGTACCAGAGGCATCCTGGTCTGACCGCCAACTAAAATAACTTCATCAATATCCTGCGGCCTGAGTTTCGCATCTTCTAAAGCATGTTTGCAAATTTCGATGGTTCTTTCAATCAAATCCATAGACATAGCCTCAAGACGAGACCTCGTAAGAACCCTTTCCAGATGCTTTGGACCGGAGGCGTCGGAAGTTATGAAAGGTAGAGAAATTTGAGTTTCCATAAGAGTGGACAATTCTTTCTTGGCTTTTTCAGCCGCATCTTTAAGTCTTTGCAGAGCATTCCTATCACTCCTGAGGTCAATACCCGTTTCCTTTCTGAATTCCTCAATTAGCCAGTCTATAATTCGCTGATCAATGTCGTCACCCCCAAGGTGCGTATCACCGGAAGTCGCCTTAACCTCAAAAACTCCCTGATCCAGCTCAAGGATCGAAATATCAAAGGTACCTCCTCCGAGGTCGTAAACAGCAACCCTTATGGTCCTGTCCGTCTTATCCAATCCATAAGCAAGAGCAGCTGCTGTGGGTTCAGGGAAAACCCTTACAACCTCAAGGCCTGCTATAATTCCGGCATCTTTCGTAGCCTGCCTTTGGGCGTCGTTAAAGTGTGCAGGGACGGTAATTACAGCCTTTTTAACAGGTTCATTTAGATAAATTTCAGCGATTTCTTTCATATAGGCAAGAATCTTGGAAGAGATCTCTTCAGGGGTCACATTCCTCCCAATGGCAGGTATGTAGATTTCAACCCTATCATTTTTCCCTCTAACCACCTTATATGGAACTCTCCTGATATCAACCTCAGCCTCGTCATACCTCTTACCCATGAATCTCTTTACTGAAAAGACCGTATTTTCGGAGTTAAGAATTGCCTGTCTCTTGGCGATTGACCCGACAAGGACCTCTTGACCCTTAAAAGCTACGATAGAAGGTGTTATCCTTTCACCTTCTTTGTTGGTAATAACCACTGGATCACCACCAATAACCACTGCAACCGCAGAATTGGTAGTTCCAAGGTCGATTCCGATTATTTTTTCTTTCATTGCCATAGGCATCCCCTCCCAAAAATTCAGTTATTTTCCTGCTTTTTTTCTTTAGAAACCTTAACCCTTGCAGGGCGAATCAACTTGCCCCGTAAAATATAGCCTGGTTGGACTTCCTCCACTATCTTTCCAGGAGGAAGCTCATTTGTTTCTACAAGCTCAATAACCTCGTGTATTTTCTCATCAAAATCTCCACCACTTCCGCTCACCAGCTCGAGACCTTCCATACGTAAAACCTGCAAAAGTTCGTTGTATATCATTTCTACGCCTTTTTTAAAAACCTCATCACTGGTTGGAGTTTTAAGGGCAAGGCGGAAGTGGTCAAGCACAGACAATAGATTTCGGATAATTCGCTCGTTTGCGAAGTCAATATTTTTTTGCCACTCCTCTTTCATCAATTTCTTGTAGTTTTCAAATTCTGCTGCTTTCCTTAAAAACAAATCCTTAAAATTATCCCTTTCTTTTTCTAACTCAGTTATACGGTTATTTAACTCTTCTAACTCCTTTTTCAACTTCTTCACCCAGTGCTCCTTCATATCACTTCTTACTTCTTATCAGAACTTTCTTCCGTTGAAGCATTACAAGTTGAGCAAGATTTACCGTAATCATTCACATAGAAACCTGAACCCTTAAAGCTCAAACCCACACTTCCACTATAAACCCTAACAAGCTCTCCACCACACTTAGGACACTTTGTAGGAAGTGGATCCCCATTGTTATAAAGTTCTTCAAATACCCAACCGCAATTTTTGCATTTAAATTCAAAGATTGGCATAAACCCTCCTATAAAAAGAAAAGTTTTTGGGCGGGGCGAAGCCCCGCCCAAAAACTTATTTAGAACTCGTCATATCCGCCAGCGGGTGGCACGTTTTCTTTCTTCTTCTCTTTAATTTCTGTGACGAGGGCCTCAGTGGTAAGAAGGAGACCAGCAATAGAAGCAGCATTTTGGATAGCAATTCTTTCAACCTTTGTAGGGTCAATAATACCAGCCTCAATCATATCCTTAAATTCACCAGTAAGGGCATCAAAGCCGTGTGTTTCCGGCAACTGTTCAACCTTCTCAGCAATAATTGCACCGTTGTAGCCCGCGTTCTCTGCAATCTGTTTCAGCGGTTCAACAAGGGCCTGCTTTATAATTTCAACACCAAACTGCTTATCACCTTCCAGCTTAAGGTTTTCAAGTGCCTTCTTTGCCCTTATGTAAGCAACGCCGCCACCAGGTACGATACCTTCTTCAACAGCAGCCTTAGTTGCATGAAGGGCGTCTTCAATTCTAGCCTTCTTCTCCTTCATCTCAGTCTCAGTAGCAGCACCCACATAAATCACTGCAACGCCACCAGCAAGTTTTGCAAGTCTTTCCTGCAATTTCTCTCTATCGTAATCGGACTTGGTCTCTTCAATCTGAGCCTTTATCTGTGCAATCCTGGCCTTAATATTCTCTTTAGAACCATAACCCTCAACAATGGTTGTGTTATCTTTATCTACAACAACCCTCTTGGCTCTGCCGAGGTCACTGAGCTGAGCGGATTCAAGTTTCATACCAGCCTCTTCGGAAATCACCTTTCCACCAGTCAGTATAGCAATATCCTCAAGCATAGCCTTTCTTCTGTCGCCATAGCCCGGTGCCTTAACCGCACAGGCTTGGAGAACACCTCTAATTTTGTTCACAACAAGGGTGGCAAGGGCTTCACCCTCTACATCCTCAGCAATTACAAGGATTGGTTTACCTTGCTGAGCAACCTTTTCTAAAACGGGAAGGATGTCTCTGATGGAGGAGATCTTCTTATCGTAAATTAGAATGTAAGGATCCTCAAGGACACATTCCATCTTCTCGGGATTGGTAACAAAGTAAGGGGAAATATAACCCCTATCAAATTGCATCCCTTCCACTATTTCAACGTATGTTTCAATACCCTTAGCCTCTTCAACAGTTATAACACCATCTTTACCAACCTTATCCATCGCCTCAGCAATCTTTTCTCCGATTTCCTTGTCGTTATTAGCAGAAATCGAGGCAACTTCGGATATCTCTTTTCTTCCCTGAACCTCTCTTGACATCTTCTTAAGTTCTTCAACAACCTTATCAACCGCAATATCAATACCTCTCTTAATCTCAATAGCGTTGGCTCCAGAAGCAATATACTTCAGTCCGCTTCTGAAAATAGCTTCAGCAAGAATCGTTGCTGTGGTTGTACCATCACCTGCAACATCTGAAGTCTTGGAAGCCACTTCTCTGACCAGCTGCGCGCCAAGATTCTCAAAGGGATCTGGCAATTCAATTTCCTTAGCAACGGTGACACCGTCTTTGGTAATTGTTGGAGAACCGAATTTCTTTTCAAGAATAACATTTCTTCCAGCAGGGCCAAGGGTGGCTTTCACAGCCTTTGATAACTTTTCGACACCCCTTAATAACGCCCTTCTACCCTCTTCATCAAAGATAATTTCTTTTGCTGCCATTTCCTACCTCCTTTTTAACCCTCTATTATGCAAAGAATATCGTCCTCTCTCATTACCAAGTATTCTTCGTCACCCACTTTGACTTCTGTACCTGCATACTTTGAGAAGAGGACTTTATCTCCAACCTTTACCTCAAGAGGAATTCGGTTTCCTTTTTCGTCAAGTCTTCCTGGACCAACAGCAATAACCTCCCCTTTCTGGGGTTTTTCTTTTGCTGTATCGGGAATAATGATTCCTCCTTTCTTGACCTCTTCCTCCTCTATCCTTTTTATAACAACTCTATCTGCCAGCGGTCTGAGCTTCATATATCCACCTCCTTTTAGAGCGAAATTGATGTTATATTAAATATAGTTAATTGGTATGAATTGTAAAGGGGGCCTTAAAATATCTGAGAAATGGTTCACAAGGGGTGAATGAACAGGCAAACGGTAGTAAAATTCTTACCATGAAAGCTGTAATTATAAATATAGGTAGTGAACTTTTAAGGGGCGTTGTGGCAAACTTAAATTTGCAAGAACTATCAAAGATTCTTTTTATTAAAGGGATAACGGTAAAAAAAAATACCGTTTTACCCGACGATAAAGACATCATTGTTCGTGAAATTGAAAACTATATAGGTGAGATTGATCTTTTAATAGTTACAGGCGGTTTAGGCCCAACCCACGATGATGTCACAAAAGAGGCCATTGCCAAAGCTCTTAACATAGGTTTAACCTTCTCCGAAAGCCTTTACCACTCACTGAAAGAAAAGTTTAAAAAATACAACATACCTGAGACAGAAAGCCTTAAAAAATACGCAATAATCCCAAGTGACTCAGAAATCCTTGATAACCCCCGTGGGATTGCACCAGGGCTGAAACTCACCGTTCAAAACACGACTATTTTACTCCTGCCTGGCCCACCAAGCGAGGCCAAAGAGATCTTAAGCGAGTTCTTAGAAAAATTCGTTAAAAAAGAGCTTTATTGGAAATATATAAGGACCTATGGACTAAAAGAAAATGAAATTCTGGAAAAATGTGAAGGGGAGCTCAAATCCGTAGAATCGGGTTTATACCCGCATATCAGAGGCGTTGACATCTTCCTGAGCTCAAATAGTGCAGAATTTATAGATACAATTTCAAAATCTGTAATCAACAAACTCAGTAAAAACGTATACACCACAGACCTAAAGAACATCGAAGAAATTATCGGAGATAAACTTAGAAATCGAAAATCCACAGTGGCAACGGCGGAATCTTGTACCGGCGGACTTTTGGGCAATCTCATAACCAATGTACCAGGAAGTTCTGATTACTTTGTGGGTGCCGTTGTAACCTATTCAAATGAAGCTAAAATAAATATACTTAAAGTTCCCGAAGCCATTATCAGAAAACATGGAGCGGTTTCAAAGGAATGTGCTTTCTATATGGCAATTAATGCCAGGGATCTCTTTAAAACCGACTTTGGTATTTCCATAACAGGCATTGCAGGCCCTACAGGGGGAACTCCTCAAAAACCAGTAGGGCTCGTATACCTTGGAATAACAACAAACAGAGAAACTTATGTATTTCAGCGGATTTTTGGTGGCACAAGAACAGAGATAAAACTAAAAAGCGCCTTAGAATCCCTGTACTTATTGAACCTTATCCTTGACGGGCACACATTCCCGGAAAATATTTTCAAAATCTGAGATAGTCAACTCCTCGGGTCTCTTATCGAGGTAACTTGGGAAAATTGCTTCCAAGGAAGGAGCGTAATACCCCATAGCCCTCAAAAGGGTCCTCAATTTCTTCCTTCTCCCTTCAAAGAGTCTGCGAACAAACCTTTCAAGGTCTCTCATATCCTTAACCTCTTCTTTCCTAAGCAGTTTAAGGAAAGCTGAGTTTACAAGGGGAACGGGATGAAAGCAATACCTCGAAATATTGAATTCTATATGGGGAGTATAGTAAAGGTTAACGAACACGGTAAGCGAACCGTAGACCTTGTTCCCGGGTGATGCAGTAATCCTTTCTGCTACTTCCCGTTGTACAGTCAAGTAAATCTCTGGGAAATATTGTCTATTATAAATCAACTTTTCCAGTATGGGAGTTGTAATGTGATATGGAATGTTAGATATTACCTTAAGCTCGGAAATTCCAAACTTGCTCAAAATTTCCTTCAAATCAACCTTTAAAAAGTCTGCGTTAAAGAGGAACAGCCTATCATCCACAAAGAGAATAAAATCCTTTTGCAAAAATCTAAAAAGTTCCTCGTCAACCTCAATCGCAATGATCTTTGCTCCCGCTTTCAAAAGTTCTGAAGTAAGATATCCCTTTCCTGGACCTACTTCCAGGACCCACTCACCCTCCTTAACGCCCGCATCCTCTACAATTTTCTTGAGAATATTTGTATCGGTAAGGAAAACCTGAGAAAGTCTCCGTCGAGACATCAATTAGACCTCAACAAACTCATCGTAAACGTGCTCGATAAACTCAGCATTATTCGTAAATATTTGCATCTTGCTCTGAAGTCGAAGCATAGCATCAATTGGATCCAGCTCAGAAAGTACCTTACGGATCGCCCATATGCGTCTCAAAACCTCCCGGTCAAGGAGTAGCTCTTCCCTTCTTGTACCAGACTTATTAAGATCTATTGCAGGGAAAATTCTTCTATCCGCAAGCCTTCTATCGAGAACCAGCTCCATGTTTCCCGTTCCCTTAAACTCCTCAAAGATCACTTCATCCATCTTCGAACCCGTTTCAATTAACGCAGTAGCAATAATTGTAAGAGACCCTCCACCTTCAATATTTCTTGCAGCCCCGAAAAACTTCTTGGGTTTAACAAGAGCAGTTGAATCTATACCACCCGACAAGGTCCTACCCGAATGCGGTGTCACCACATTGTAGGCTCGTGCTAATCTGGTTAAGGAATCAAGAAGTATTACAACATTTTCTCCTAACTCTACAAGTCTTTTTGCCCTTTCAAGGACGATTTCTGCAACTTTAGTGTGCCTCTCCGCCGGCATGTCAAAGGTAGAGCTTATAATCTCATCCGCGTCCACATTTCTCTTAAAGTCGGTCACTTCTTCAGGCCTCTCGTCAATCAAAAGCACAATAAGTTTTACCTCATCTCTGTGATTCTTCAAAATTGAATTGGCTATTTTCTGTAAAAGAACCGTTTTACCAGCCCTCGGAGGGGAAACAATGAGTCCCCTTTGTCCCATACCAATGGGAACAAAAAGATCAACAATCCTCATGGAAATATCGTTTTCGTTTGGTATCTCCAAATTGAATTTTCTGGTTGGGTAGAAGGGAACCAGCTCTTCAAATTGGGGCCTCGACCTTAATTCTTCTGGTAATTTTCCGTTAACCCTCTCAATCTGAGTCAGGGCCATGCTCTTATCGCCTTCCTTAAGTTTTTTGGCATATCCGACAACGTGATCACCCTCTCTCAACCCATAAGATTTGATGGTAGCATAGGATACGTAAATATCATCATCACTTGGCGCGTAATTTTTCTCTTTTTTTCGAAGGAATCCAAATATCGACTTCCTACCCTTTTCTCCTTCCTTCTCCTGTTCAATAATCTCGAGAACGCCTTCACAATACTTTATGCCATTTTGTGCTGCCTGGTGCTCAAGAATTTTCTCAATGAGATCTTTCTTCCTGAGCTCCTCGTAATTTTCAATGGACAGCTCCTTTGCTATCTCATAAAGCTCGCTCAATTTCTTCTTTTCCAACTCTTTAACGTCGAACATTTCCTCCCTCCTAAATCATCGGGGTATTATTGATATACAGATGAAAAACCGCATCGAGGGTTTTAGCTGCTCGATGGGCAACCATTACCCTTGACATAAAAATCTGGAAAAATTCTACAACAGGTGCAATGTTGGTATCAATTTCAATTTCATAGGTTATTGACCTCTTCTCAGGGTCAACCAATATTTTAGAACTCGTTGCAGCAAAATTCACCCTATCGTGGATATCTACCTTCAAATTTTCCCATATATTTCCTATTTTTCTCACTCTGCTTCTATGTACATCCGCTTTGTCAGCCAGTATCAGGGCAGCAGAAAGGATCGAAGAGGGAAAGCCATCCTCTTCATGATGATTTCCAATAGCCATCATCACGTCCGCAACCTGATCCACCGGAAATCCCCTGCGCCTGAGAAGGTCACCTGCAATAATGGCACCAACCTGCGCATGATGCTCCCTGTTAACGAGATTGCCTACATCGTGTAGAAGGCCTGCAATCTCTCCAAGCTTTTTCAAATTTTCACCATAACCGAGCATTTCAAGAATTTGACCTGTTCTTTTCGCAACCCAAGTTACATGCCTAAGTCCATGCTCTGTATAACCCATTGCCTCCAATTGGGCATCAGCCTTTTTTACGTAAGTAACGACTTCTTCATCGTGAAGTAGGTCTTGATACGTCAGTTTAACCATATAACCTCCTCAAAAACTCTGGATCTTCTTCCAGTTTATTCCCTATAACTACAAAATCAGCGCCGTTTTCAAAGGCTCTCAAAATTTTCTCCTCCGTATTCAAACCTCCCCCCACAATTAGGGGAATGTTAACGCTATCTTTAATATTTCTTATGACCTCACCTGGTACAGGATTTAGTGCGCCAGAACCCGCCTCAAGGTACAACAGTTTAAATCCAAGATATTCTGCGGCCAGTGCATGGGCTACTGCTAAATCCACCTTATCTCGCGGTAAAGGACGGGTACCGGATACAAATTCCACCGTTGTGGTTTTACCGGAATCGAAAAGAAGATAGGCAGTCGGAATTGCCTCAAGTCCATACCTCTTTACAAGAGGGGCCATTTTCACCTGTTCATCAATCAAATACTGTGGATTCCTTCCGCTCAAAAGAGAGAGAAACAAAATGGCGTCTGCACCTTTAACCACCTGGCAATGGGACCCCGGGAAGATAATAACGGGCTTAGAGGTATTACTCTTTAGCCTGCTAATGAAGTCTTCCATATCGGACCTGACAAGGAGGCTACTTCCTACAAGAAAGCCTAAAACCTTCTCTTGATTCTCATAAAGAGAAAGTATTTTAAAAACTTTCTCATCATTGAGCTTATCTGGGTCTAAGAGGACCAAGACCTTCTTCTTTTCGCCATTATGAAACAATCTTTCGTATAAACTCATTTATTTTACTACCCCCATAGGAAAGCAAAACGCCAAACAGTCTTGGGGAAACACTTAGAACCAATTTTAAAGCAGATACCGCATTTATGTCTTCCAGATACTGCCCATCTAAATTCCTGCTCAAATCTTTGAAAACCTCAACAAGTTCTTCTCGTTTCAAAGAGTAAAAAACCTTTTTTACCAGAGTTGAAATCTGATAATCCCTACCCAGAACCTTTTTCAACCTATCAGAATAAGACTCTGGATTACCTTCAATTATTGATTCTGCAGCAATTTTTCCGGAGATGTAAGCGTTAGCGATTCCACCACCCGACATAGGATCCGCAAGCCTTCCCGCATCGCCCACTAAAAAAACTCCATCCTTATAAACCTCTTCTTCAAGTCCTCCCCACGGAACAACACCCTTTAAACTTCCCAGAATTTTCCCCTTAGGGAAATAATTTTCAAGGAAAAGGGTTAAGCCCATTTCGGCAGAAGACCATGAAGTATCAACACCCACGCCCACATTGGCAAATCCCTTCCTTTTAGGAAATATCCACCCATAGCCACCAGGAGTAAGTTTTTCAGAATAGTAGAAGACAATGGTATCTGCTTCAATGCTTTCATCAAAAAGGTATACCTGGGAGCAGTAATGAACAAAGCCTTCTTTCAACTCAGCCCTGATACCCGCCTTCAAGCCGACGCCGGAACCCGGTCCATCAGCGCCTACCACATATCTGGAAAGAAACTCTTGAGTTTGACCACCCCGATTTACAAAAACCTTATAGTAGTCGCCATCTCTTCTGAGGTCAAAAAACCTTGAATTGATAAGCGGTACAGCACCTTTTTCTACAGCCCTTTCGAAAAGTAATCGGTCAAAAATCTTCCGCTCAAGGACAAATCCAAAAGAATCCTTGGAAAGTACTGTAAAATCAACCTCATTTTCAACAATGATTCTTATCTTTTTAATTTCTGATGCTATTCCACGCTCAGGTTTAACGAGATCGTGGAATCCTTTTGAAACCCCCTCTGCACATAGAATATTTCTGCCCACCTCGCGATCCTTTTCAACAATAAGGATTTTTCTACCGGAACCTGCAAAATGATAAGCAGTTGAGCTTCCTGCAGGACCTCCACCGATAACAATTACGTCATAAATTTGCTGTGTTGAAACCATCTACTTCCCAGGAACAAAACGAAGTAAATAAGAAGAAACCCACCCAGTATCCCCATCTTGATCAACAACTTTTATCCATTGTCCCTTGAAGCGCTCGAGAAAAATAAAGTGCTCATCAACATTTGTGTAACTTTTAAGTATCTCAGAGCCTTTGTCAGGTTTTGAATATAAAGGAACCGAAAGGGAATACTTTTTCATGTCACTTTTTACTTCCGGCGCAAACGCCATTTTCAGACCGGGTTTCTCGTATAAATTAGGCTTTCTAAATAGAGAACAGATCATCAGCAAAATCGCCAAAACCCAAATTCCATGTTTGAAGTACCTGAAATATTTACCTTCTTTCCAGAAAAAACTTCCGGAACCTCTGGAAAAAATGTTTTCATTTTTAAAAAGTTTCATGAAAAATTAAATAGAAATTTGTAACCCGGGCTGCGACCTACTCTCCCACACCCTCGCGGGTGCAGTACCATCGGCCCTGGAGGGCTTAACTTCCGGGTTCGGAATGGAACCGGGTGTTTCCCCTCCGGCATGGCAGCCCGGGAATAAATAAGACGAAAGTGGTTGAGGTAGGTGGCTAAGACTCTCGGCCTATTAGTACCGCTCGGCTCAATCCCTTACGGGACTTACACCTGCGGCCTATCAACCCGGTAGTCTTCCGGGGGCCTTAGCCAACCGCATAACCCAGCTTGCGCCAGGTTACCGGTTGACGGGGTACCTAATCTTGGGGCGCGCTTCCCGCTTAGATGCTTTCAGCGGTTATCGCCTGGAGACGTGGCTACCCAGCGCTGCCCCTGGCGGGACAACTGGTACACCAGAGGTCTCCCCACCCCGGTCCTCTCGTACTGGGGGCAGCCCCCCTCAAGTACCCTACGCCCGTGGCGGATAGGGACCGACCTGTCTCACGACGGTCTGAACCCAGCTCACGTACCCCTTTAATGGGCGAACAGACCAACCCTTGGGACCTTGTCCAGCCCCAGGATGGGGTGAGCCGACATCGAGGTGCCGAACCGGGCCGTCGATGTGAACTCTCGGGCCCGACTAGCCTGTTATCCCCGGGGTAACTTTTATCCGCTGAGCGATGGCCCTTCCACACGGTACCACCGGATCACTAGGCCCTGCTTTCGCACCTGCTCGGCCTGTCGGCCTCACAGTCAAGCCCCCTTATGCCCTTGCACTCTGCGCACGGTACCGTCCGTGCTGAGGGGACCTTTGGGCACCTCCGTTACCCTTCAGGAGGTCACCGCCCCAGTGAAACTGCCCACCAAGCGCTGTCCCCCCACTCGATCCAGAGTGGCGGGTTAGGATTCCAACACTTCAAGGGTGGTATTTCACCGGCGCCTCCACCTCCCCTGGCGAGGAGGCTTCACAGGCTCCCACCTATCCTACACATGAAGTGCCAGAACCCAACGCCAGGCTGCAGTAAAGCTCCACGGGGTCTTTCGGTCCTGCCACGGGTAGGTGGCATCTTCACCACCACTACAACTTCACCGAGCTTCCCCCTGAGACACCGGCCCAGTCGTTACGCCATTCGTGCAGGTCGGAACTTACCCGACAAGGAATTTCGCTACCTTAGGACCGTTATAGTTACCACCGCCGTTTACCGGGGCTTCGGTT
>JASEFR010000013.1 GCA_030019025.1 bacterium | reverse complement strand
CAACCTCCTATCCAGTTTCTCTCTATTCCGAGGATTATTTTGATTGATGTTGCAACAATACCAAGCCCTACGCCAATCATTATACCTCTTTTTGAAGCCAAGTTTGGAACAGCCATAATCCACTCAACTATCTCGCTCATTTTGGGCACATAGTTTCCAATCGTTGTAGTACCAAATATAACAATAAAAGCGGTAATCATTAGCGCTGTTGCTTCAACGCCCTTTATACGGAAGGCTCTGTATGCTGCAGAAGACATATAAAATGCGAGTAGAGAAAAGGTTGTGGCTTGGAGAGGCACCATCATGTTGTCATAAATCTTCTGAAACAGCGAATGTTCTCCTGTTCCTCCTATAAAACCTATCAGCACCATTGCCGCGAAAGAAATGAGCGATATCATGCTATAAGGTGCGTACTTTTTATCTTTTAATCTTTTTGAATGGAACCTGAGAAAGCTTATTATTGCCATTACATACGCCATAGATGTTATTGCTCTGCTCCATTTTAGAGAAGTGTCATAAACATTTTGAGATATCGGGTGGGGAATAAAGTACTGGATAGTCATTACGATACCAATAACAAATACCAATGCTAAGGGTATCCTTTTTTCAAGTAATGGTCTCATCTCCTACCTCCTCAGAATAACCCTAAGGTTATATTAATGCCAAATAAGTTTAGAACGCTCAGCATTATTATCACTATGGAAAGAAGCAATTTTGCGAGATCCTGGGCTTTAATAGTGCCCGTTAGAAGTGGCTCTCTGGAGAGGTAGGCACTGGCCGCGTAAAGTTCCTCACCTATCAGCGTATAGTCACATGTGACGACAAAAAATGGCAATTGCGCAATTGCATCTGTGCCAGCAACCTGGATGGCTCCTGTAGAGGCACCGGTTTCCGATAAAATCAGAGATTCTGCAAAATAATACCCCATGAAGAAATTGGTAGCACTTTGCTCTCTAACCATTCGAGCTGCGACGTGAGCCGCATATCCAAACTGACTATCGGTAGCGAAGTAAACATCATCAGGGTTAAACAGGTCAGGCCTTCCAATTGTTGTATATGCTTCTTTTACAATTTCTCTTGCTATAGTGTACACAACGGGGTCATAGCAAGGCACTATTATTCTGGTTTCAAACTCCCCTGCTCGCTTTGTAACATGTGAGAGGATGTTAAGGGCTGCAATGGTTGCGATATCGGATATATTTGATAACCCATTGATGTAGATTATAGGTCTTCCCATTTCCGTAGCACGACCTATTGCGTCATTAACCGCCTCCAAACCAGCTATAGGTCTGAGATAGAGAGGTTTGTTTGCCCTTGCTTGTGCAATGTAATAAATCATAATTATTGTAAAGAGTATCATTGCGATAAATAGTGGAAACTTATCTTTATCAAACCACTTTGCCGTTGGTCTTGCATATTCACTCCATTCGCTCTCGAAGATGAGGTTACCGTTTGAATACGCAAGAATCTTATACCTGTAGTCCTTCTTGTGATCAAGTTCATTATCAGTGTATGTTTTCAGAAATGGCAAGATATTTAAGGTGTCAAGTTTCCCTTCACTACATTCTCTAACGAGGTTGAGGGTTGTAATCTTCTCCCTTATAGTATCAGGAATCTCCAGCACAATAGAGAGTTTTTTCCCAGTCCCGTCAGGACTGAAAACTCTGGGAATTACCGTTAACATTAGGATGAATATCCCCTTTCCCATGCTTCCTCCTGTTTGGAATAAATTTTAAAGGTAAAATCTTCAACAGTAAAACAGACTTGGTCTCCAAAATCATAAAAATAAAACTCGGTTTTTTGACTATTCTATAGTGGACATTTATAATTATTACAATGCAAACACTTGTTCGCATTATCACAAGTTTTATAAATCAACTTGCTCCGCTGCCCTCATTTTGGTATGAAGTAATTAAATTAAACACAGGAGAGACTTTATGGAGGATAAGTTGAATTTTATTAAAACCTATGAAAAAAGCACAAGCTCATTAATACCTCTTCTCCAGAAGACACAGGAAATCTTCGGATATTTACCCAAAGATGTCCTGGAGGAGATTTCAAAATATCTTGATATTCCCTTGACAAGGGTATTAGGAGTCGCTACCTTTTATGCTCAATTCCGTTTTGAACCTCTTGGTAAATATGTCATTAAAGTTTGCCATGGAACTGCCTGTCACGTAAATGGAGCGGAAACCATTGCACAAGCTCTTCGCGAAGAAACAGGAATTGATGAGGGACAAACAACTTCCGATGGTCTAATTACTATTGAAAGAGTAGCATGCTTAGGATGTTGTAGTCTTGCACCAGTTATCATGATTAATGACAAAGTATATGGTAAACTAACAGGAGAAGCAGTAAGAAAATTAATGAGGAAATTAAAGAAAGGAGAGCTCGATGATTAAGGCAATTGCCGTTGGAATGAATTCATGTGGTATTGCTGCAGGGGCGAGAGAAACTTATAATGCCCTGGAGAGACTCCTTAAAGAAAAGAATATCGACATTCCCCTCAAAGTTACTGGGTGTGTTGGAATGTGTTATAGAGAACCACTCGTTGATATAATATACGAAGATTCCATCATCACGTATGGTAATTTAACTCAGGATAAAGTAAAAAAACTTGTGGAATCTCATATCATAAATAACGTTCCAATTCACGAGTGGGTGGTTAAGACCGATAAGATAAGGGGAACGAAAGTTATTGAAACCTGGGACGTCGACGGCTTCTTCGCAATGCAAAAGAAAATCGTTCTTGAAAATTCAGGGTATATAGACCCTGAAAACATTGACGAATATATAGCAAGAGATGGCTATGAAGCATTAAGAATTGCTTTGAAGCACAAACCAGAAGAGATAATTGAGATTGTAGAAAAGTCCGGTCTTAGAGGGCGTGGTGGTGCAGGATTTCCCACAGGGCTAAAGTGGAAATTTACGAGAGAAGCACCGGGAGATAAAAAATACGTAGTATGTAACGCCGATGAAGGTGATCCTGGGGCTTTCATGGACAGGAATGTGCTTGAAGGAGACCCTCACAGAGTTATTGAAGGGATGACAATTGGAGCTTATGCGATAGGCGCCAGTGAAGGTTATATTTATGTTCGTGCCGAGTACCCTCTCGCCATCAAGCGCCTTAAAATCGCCTTGGCTCAAGCACGAGAGAGAGGATTCCTTGGGCAGAATATACTTGGGAGTAATTTTTCTTTTGATATAAAAATAAAGGAAGGTGCTGGTGCATTCGTTTGTGGAGAAGAAACGGCCCTAATTGGATCAATTGAAGGTAAACGTGGAATGCCAAGGCCAAGGCCTCCTTTCCCAGCTCAGAAGGGGCTTTTTGGAAAACCAACCAATATTAATAACGTGGAAACGTGGGCTAACGTTCCTTGGATAATAAGGCATGGATGGGAAGCCTTCGCATCCATAGGGACTGAGAAAAGTAAGGGTACTAAGGTTTTCGCATTGGCAGGGAAAATAGCCAGAGGTGGTAACGTAGAAGTTCCCATGGGACTCCCTTTGAGGGACATACTTATTAAGGTAGGTGGGGGAACCAAAACAGGAAAACCGATCAAAGCAGTTCAGCTTGGGGGACCATCGGGCGGCTGTATACCAGAGGAAATGCTCGATATTCCTGTAGACTACGAATCAATCAGTAAGACCGGTGCAATTATGGGATCGGGTGGAATGGTTGTAATGGATTCTGATACCTGTATGGTAGATGTTGCTAAATTTTTCCTCGATTTCACTGTAAAAGAGTCCTGCGGGAAGTGCACATTCTGCAGGTTGGGAACAAAGAGAATGTGGGAAATACTCGACAGGATTTCAAAGGGCGAAGGAACCTTGGATGAAATTGAAGATCTGGAGAAACTTGCATATGAAGTTAAAGCCGGTTCACTTTGTGGACTTGGTCAGACTGCACCTAACCCAGTACTGACCACACTGAAATATTTTAAACAGGAATATATAGAGCATGTTGTTGACAAAAAATGCCGTGCCAAAGTATGTAAACCACTAATTGCTTATGTGATTATCACTGATAAATGTAATGGTTGTACAGCGTGCGCAAGGTATTGCCCGGCAAAGGCGATTACTGGTGAGGTAAGAAAGCCTCACTTTATTAATCAAGACATTTGTATCAAATGTGGAACATGTTATGAAGTTTGCAGATTTGATGCCATAGAAATAGTTGATGCATTTCAGGGAGTTAGAAATGAGCAAAATTAAATTGAACAACAAAGAAGTTGAAGTTAAATCCAAAAATATTTTACAATTTCTAAGAGACAACAATCAGCACATACCCGGCATGTGCTATGATTTCGAGCTTGATCCCTACGGGTCTTGTCGTCTTTGCCTTGTAGAAGCCAATGGAAGGATTTCAACAGCCTGTACATTAACTCCTCAACCAAACCTTGAAGTAAATACTTTTAGTGAAAAAGTTATATCAATGCGGAAAACTGCGCTTGAGCTGATGCTTTCCGACCATTACGGCGACTGTATCGGCCCATGCCAGAAGGGATGTCCTGCGCATAGTGATATTCAGGGTTATCTTGCCCTAATACATATGGGGAAGTATCATGAAGCGGTAAAGTTAATGAAAGAAAAGTATATTCTACCTGCAGTTTTGGGTAGAGTATGTCCTGCATTTTGCGAAAATGAATGCCGGAGAAATCTGGTTGATGGAGCAGTTTCAATCAGGCAGGCAAAGAAATTTGCTGCTGACTATGACCTGGAACATGGACCATGGATGCCAGAAATTCCACCTTCAACAGGGAAAAAAGTTGCAGTTATTGGTGGAGGCCCTGCTGGACTTTCTGCAGCATTCTATCTGAGAACCAGTGGACACGATGTAACAATCTTTGAGGCTATGCCCAAACTGGGTGGTATGACTCGTTATGGAATCCCTAAATACAGGCTACCCAAGGATGTCCTGGATAAAGACATAGCGACTGTAATTGGCACAGGGATAAAAGTTGAAACCAATAAAAAGCTTGGAAAGGACATAACTCTCGAAGAACTAAGAAAGAAGTTTGATGCCGTTTTTCTGGGTATCGGGGCTTGGAAATCCAGAAAAATGGGAATCGAAGGTGAAGACCTTCCTGGAGTAATCCACGGCATCGAATTCTTAAGAAAGATTAATACGGACGAGCCTGTGGAAATAGGAAAGAAAATTATTGTAGTAGGTGGTGGAAATACTGCAATGGACGTTGCAAGAACCTGCATCAGGCTGGGGTGCGATGTAACCGTAGTTTACCGTAGATCCAGAGAAGAAATGCCCGCAAACAAGATTGAAGTTGAAGAGGCTATAGAGGAAGGAGTTAAATTTGAATTTTTAACCAACCCCGTAAAAGTCATAGGCAACGGTAAGGTTGAGAAAGTTGAACTTATAAAGATGCAGCTTGGAGCACCCGATGCCAGTGGCCGAAGAACTCCAGAGCCTATTCCGGGTTCTAATTTCACTATGGAATGTGATAACATAATCCTTGCAATTGGTCAGTATACCGATGAGAACTTGCTTAAAGAAAGTGGTATTGAAGTAAAAAGGGGTTCAGCAGTTGTAGATAAGGTAACACTAATGACTAACATACCTGGCGTCTTTGCAGGTGGCGACCTTGTCCTTGGACCTTCAACGGTAATAGAGTCTATTGCTCAAGGGAGAGTCGCTGCAATAATGATTGACCAATACCTTAAAGGGAACCTGGAAAAAGTAAGAGAAGCCCTAATAGCACCTGAAAAGAATCTACCCGTAATAGTTGAAAACGAAGAAATTAGAAAAGTTGTGTTTGATTTAAGACCATATAATCATTGGAAAACTGTTACTTCTGAGGATTATAAACATGTTGAACGTATTTCCAGGACTGAAACCCCTTACAGACCCGCTGAAAAACGAAAGAAAGACTTCAATGAGGTAGAGCTCCCACTTACTGAAGAGGCAGTTAAAAAAGAGACCGCAAGATGCATGTCCTGTGGGTGTATGGAAGTATTCCGTTGCAAGCTTAGAGAATATGCTACCCTTTACAACGCACAACAGACAAGATTCAAAGGCGAAACTAACAAATTTACAATTGACGACAGCCACGACCACATCGTTTTGGACAACAACAAGTGTATTCTCTGCGGAAGATGTGTAAATTTAACCCACGATCTTACAGGTGAAGGCATAGTAGATTATCTTTATAGGGGGTTTATAACGAGAATATCTGTGCCTTTCGATGAAAAACTCGCTGACATGGAGGGGGACTACTTTGGCGACCTTGTTGATGTTTGCCCCACCGGTGGATTTCAAGAGAAGTTGGAATTTCCCAAACCGGGTCCATGGAAGACAACTTCTGTTGCCACTGTTTGCAATGGCTGTGGCTTGGGATGTGAAATAAACATTGAGGTTTATGAAAATATGATAGTAAGGGTTTCCTCAAAACTTCCTTCATGGAACAATGGACATATATGTGATCTCGGTAGATACTCAAAATCATGGGCTACGAAATCTGAAAAAATTTACAATCGCAAAGAGCAAAGGGAAATGAGTTTGGATGAGCTGAAAGATTTAATCAAGAAAAATTTGAGTGACTTAGCGATAATAGTAACGGGAGATGTTACCCTTGAAGAGGCAGAATCGTTAAGAGAACTGGCTAAAAATAGGGGAATAAAGTTTGGCTCTTTGATAGACAGTGGCATTTCTACCGCATCTCTTGAAGATCTTCTAAATGCAAAATCCATAAAAGTTGAATGTGATATAAACCAGTATCCCTACCTGAAAGTGCTATTATTCCAGCTTAAAAAGCATAGGAATGTTAATTTTGTAGACTCCGGCGAGGAAATTCTAATTACAGAAGCACCAATAAATGGAAGAAGTGAAAAGTCCATAGTTCTTCACAAGAAATTCAACGAAACAGGGCTATTGAAACGGGGCTTCTCTACAAGCATCCCAGACTCAAAAGTGTATATAGTATTTGGAAACTTACACAAAAAACTCAACGGCACGACCATTGTTTTCGGAAAGAGTGAATTAGCAGACATTGAAGTCCCCTATTTTTCAATTGCCGGGAAAGAGGGTACCATTATAAATGATTTTGGTGTGGCCCTTAAACTCAACAGGGCTGTCGCCGAAAAAGCATTAAAATTGGAAGAAATAATTTAAAGACAAGGAGGTCAAGCATGTCCCAAATAGATGATGTCATAGCAAAAATTAGGGAGAAGGATAAAGATCAGCCTGAATTTATACAGGCTGTGACAGAAGTGCTCTCTACTCTGAGACCAGTGGAAGAGAAGCACCCTGAATTTGTAAAAGCGAAGATATTCGAAAGAATCGTTGAACCTGATAGAATAATTCAGTTCCGTGTAGTATGGGAAGATGACAACCACAATATCCATGTAAATAGAGGTTTCAGAGTACAGTTCAACAATGCTATTGGTCCATACAAGGGCGGCTTGAGGTTTCATCCCTCAGTTAACCTCGGTATAATCAAATTCCTTGGCTTTGAGCAGATTTTCAAAAACGCTCTTACCACTCTGCCAATGGGTGGTGGAAAGGGTGGTTCCGACTTCGATCCCAAGGGCAAATCTGACGCTGAAGTAATGAGATTCTGCTATGCCTTTATGAGCGAGCTTTTCAGACACATTGGACCTGATACAGACGTTCCAGCTGGTGACATCGGTGTGGGTGCAAGAGAGATTGGATACATGTACGGGTTCTACAAAAAGATTATGAACGAGCATACCGGTGTTTTAACGGGTAAAGGGCTTGAATATGGTGGAAGCTTAATCAGGCCTGAAGCTACAGGTTACGGCTTAACCTACTTCACCTTAGAAATGCTTGCAACTAAAGGTATGGATCTCAAAGGAAAGATCGTAGCCATTAGCGGTTCTGGTAATGTTGCCCAGCATGCCTGTGAAAGAGTAACCCAATTCGGTGGAAAAGTAATTACCCTATCAGACTCCGACGGTACAATTGTGGACATGGAAGGAATTGACGCCGACAAACTTGCCTTTGTAAAGGAGCTCAAGAATGTGAAAAGAGGAAGAATTAGAGAATACGCTGAAAAATATCCAAAAGCCAAGTACTACGATAAGAAGTCTGTGTGGGATGTTATAAGAGATGAAGGCATTAAGGTTGACATTGCTCTTCCATGTGCAACTCAAAATGAAATTTATGAAGATCATGCAGTTGCCCTCGTAAAGAATGGTGTGATTGCAGTTGCTGAAGGTGCTAACATGCCCTCTACTCTTGAGGCAATTAAGGTTTTCCAGGAGCATGGAATCCTCTATGGTCCAGCAAAAGCTGCCAATGCAGGCGGCGTGGCTACATCGGGTCTCGAAATGACTCAGAACAGCATAAGGCTTCAGTGGACGAGGGAAGAAGTTGACGCTAAGCTTCAAGAAATCATGAAGAGAATCCACAAGAGCTGCCTTGATGCCGCTGAAGCCTACGGCAGGCCAGGTGATTATCTGACTGGTGCCAACATCGCCGGATTTATCAAAGTTGCCAAGGCCATGCTTGCTTATGGCGCTCTGTGATAAATCCCGAATTAAAACAACTCATTGGGGGCCCCACGGGGCCCCTCATTTTTTATAAGAAATGAAAGCATGTCTATTAAAGAGGAGTTATTATGAGAGCCAGGGAAATTGCGGAATATCTTGATAAAGTCTTAAGAACAAAAGAAATTCCTGATTCTTCATTAAATGGTTTAATTCTTGACAATTCTCACGATATTAGAAGAATCGGCCTTGCCGTGGATTTTAATATACCTTCTATAAAAAAAGGTGTTGAGGAAAATGTGGATATGATTATATTTCATCACGGTCCTTACTGGGGCACTCCCCTACCCTTGGTTGGTGCCTTGTATGAAAGATTCAAACTTCTTTTTCAGAACGATATTGCTGCTTATGTTTCCCATTTGCCCTTGGATATGCATCCTGAATTTGGAAACAATGCATACGCAATGAAATTACTGGGAATAGAAGAGCATACAGAATTTGGCGAATATCACGGTATCAAAATAGGAAGAGAATTTGTATTTAAGAAGCCTAAAAAACTTGAAGATTTTATTTCTCTTCTTGAGGAAAAAATAGGAAAGGTAATACTTCACTGGGATTTTGGGAAGCGCGAAATAACTAAAGGCGCCTTTGTTTCAGGTGATGCAGTGTCTACTTTGTCCGAGGCAATAGAAAAGGGTCTTGACGTTCTCGTGGTGGGTGAGCCAAGGCATTATGCTTATTCTGTAGCTAATGACGGGAAGATCAACGTAATTTTCCTTGGACACTATCAATCGGAAACCCTTGGGCTCAGAGCAATAGCTGAGCATTTGAAAGAAAAATTTTCGCTGGACTATGTATTTTTACCTGCACCAACAGGGTTGTAGCTGAAACCCTTAGGTTAGTCATAAACTATTAATCCTCAGGTTTTTATGTGAAAATCAAATCTATGGCTTTATGTAGCTTTGAATTTACACAGATATAGAATAGAAGCACTGCAAAGCCTATTCTTCCTCTGCCTTTTTAGACTTAAATTGCCAATATTCTCTTAGTTCTGCACTTTGCTTGATTTTTTCCAAAGGACAAAATAAAATTAAACAATGGCAAAAGAGCGGAAAGAGATTTTATATGGTTTCCTTTTTCTCCTGCCCGCTCTCATAATACTTTTTATATTCAAGGTTTTACCCATACTCTTCGCTTTCAATATCTCTTTTCACGAATGGGGAATTGCTGGAGACAAGGGTTTTGTTGGACTTCAGAATTACAAATTTTTGCTTCAAGACAGGTATTTTTGGCAGGCTCTATGGAATACCTTTCTCTACACACTTTTCTCTGTTCCTCTTAGCATTATACTGGCCCTCTTAATTGCTTACCTCCTAAATCAGAGCATTAAGGGCGTCGGACTTTTCAGAACTATCTTTTTCCTGCCTGTCATTACTTCTCTGGTAGCCGTTTCGGTAGTATGGAAATGGCTTTATAACCCCCAGAGGGGGCTTTTTAACTCTATTTTATCCTTGTTAGGACTCCCAACCTTAAAATGGCTTGAGGAACCACGAGGAATCTTTGAACTTCTTATAGGTAAAGACCTTCCTTTTCTCCTTGAGGGTCCTTCTTTAGCCCTGTTTTCCCTTGTTATTCTAAGTGTTTGGAAATCACTTGGGTACAATATAGTTATTTTCATAGCTGGTCTCAAAAACATTTCGGAGACTTACTACGAGGCTGCAAAAATTGACGGAGCCAATAGATGGCAAACAATAAAACATGTAATGCTGCCGCTCTTATCACCAACAACTTTCTATGTTTTCATAATGACCACCATATCTTCCTTTCAGGTTTTCGCTCCTGTCTGGTTGATGACTGGGCCTCCTACTGGAGGTCCATTAGGGAAGACTTCTGTGGTTGTCTATTACCTCTTCAGAAAAGGATATGAAGAATATCAAGTAGGTTATGGCTCTGCTATTGCCTTCGTGTTCTTTGTGATCATTCTTGCAATAACTGTCTTACAGAGAAAGATAAGCGAAAAGAGGGTTTACTATGAAGTTTAAACCCGTAATTATCTGGAAAATCATCGTCTATTTGATTCTTTTTATTCTTGCCATTCTTTCTATACTTCCATTTTATTGGATGATAACTACATCCTTCAAAACGCCGGCGGAATCTATTGCTGTCCCGCCTACGTGGATTCCTAAAACACTTACCCTCTATGGGTATAAAACCGTAATCACAAAAATTCACTTCCTCCGATACATGTACATTTCTTTTATCACTTCCGTTCTTACCATACTCGGTTCTCTTTTAACTGCACTTCTTGCCGCTTTTGCCTTTTCCTGGATTCAGTTTAAGGGGAGAGATACCATTTTTATGGGTTTTCTCTCTTTAATGATGGTTCCGATACCGGTTTATATTATACCTCTCTTCCTTATAGTGCAAAGGCTTGGGTGGCTTGATACATTGCAAGTAATGATCGTACCGTGGACTGTGAGTATTTTCAGTATTTTTCTTCTAAGGCAAAACATGCGCTCCATTCCGAAAGATTTGTACGATGCGGCGGTAATTGATGGATGTGGAAGATTAAGATTCCTGTTTCAAATAATTGTTCCCCTCATTAGGCCAGCTATAACTACCATTGTTATCTTTGAATTTATTTCAAGCTGGAACAGTTTTATGTGGCCTTTAATGGTCATAAACAAAGATAATCTCAGACCGATCCAAGTCGGTTTAGCCTATTTTGCACAGGGTGAGTCAACCAACTACCCTGCCCTGATGGCAGCCTCAACGCTTTCAATTTTACCCCTTGTAATCCTATTCTTTATCGCACAAAAACAGATAATTGAGAGTTACGCCAGAAGCGGATTAAAAGAGTAAATCCATGCATGAAGCAGTAAGGCAAGCCCTGGAACTAAAAAGGGCGATATACGAAAATTATTTAGATGTAAGATATATACGTTTTGCTGACGACTCAAAGCCCTTTAAACGGGGAACTGTAGTAATAGATGATACCATAATCCCTCCATACCCTAAGATTGGTCGGCTTTTTGTTCTAAAAGAAGGGCTTAACCGTTATTTCAAAGAACCCTTTTACATTGAAGAGAAGGCTGATGGCTACAATATAAGGGTCATCTACATCAAGGATAGAATCCTTGCAATCACGAGGGGAGGATTCGTTTGCCCATTCAGCACAGACAGATTACCCGACTTTTATGATTTTGAAAAATTTTTTAGAGAAAATCCTCATCTTATACTTTTTGGGGAAATTATAGGGCCCAACAATCCCTATATGGAGCTCCACCCTCCCTACATCACTTTTGACGTTGCCTTTAAGCTGTTTGATATTTATAACCCAATAGAAAAAAGATTTTTCTTGCCTGAGGAACGGTATAGGATTGCTGACTTGTATCAAATACCTCAGGTTGGTAGATTCGGCCGCTTTAATTCCAGTGATTTCGAAAGTATAAAAGAAATTGTTCTTAAACTAAATGAGGAAGAAATCGAGGGGGTGGTAATAAAGTCCGCAGAAAAAGTTTTCAAATACTTTAAATATGCTACCCCAATCATAAATATCAAAGATATCGAAGCAGATATAGACCTTCTACTGGAACTACCGGGGGAATTTTATACGCAGAGAATCTTAAGATATGCTTTGTCTTCCTTAGAACTCGGCTTTGATGATCAAGAGGTTATCGAAAAATTAGGCAAAATTTTAATAGAAAACTTTAAAAAGGTTGTTCAAGAATTCAAGAGCACCGCCAAAATATCACGTCAATATGTGCTTTACTTTAATAAACAGGAAAACATTGAAGAATTCATCAAACTCGAAAGTAGAGCATCAGATTTGATTAAAGTTAAACTGATTGAAATTGAGAAGAGCTCAGACAAATTCAAGGTTACCATTGAAAAGACTTTTCTTAAAGCTACTACAAGGCTTTACCGTCTACTCAGGGGTTATCCTCTCTACGATTAGATAGAAGCACAGAAATTAAAGCTTTGGGATTTATGTATCTTACCCCCAGTTTTTCAGCCCACTTTCTTACACCTTCATCCGCTGAAACAATAGCGGCCCCCAATTCCATAGCAAGAAGTATCAAATCTACGTCCTCAGTCGAATCAATAATTCCGCTCCTTAACGCTTCCCGATACTTGTTTCTCAAACGGTTTATTATTTTTTCCTTACTCTGTTTCTCCGCAACGAGGACAGCTTCTTCAGCCACTCTAAGCCCCTTATTAATTCTGTTTCTAACCTCTTCAATCAATTCATAAAGAAGAAAACCCGGCACCTCTATGTTAAATCTCTTGGGGGATTTGAGTTTTATGGTGAGATCCACTTCAGGAGGAATGCTTTCTTCTCCAAGAATAAGGTTTAATTCCTCAAAAACAGATGGGGGCATATAAAATTCAAACTCACTTTTTGATCCTTTCGCAAGTTCAAGGAAATTTCTGAAAGCCTCCTTCGCACTTTTACCAAAAAGACCATAAACATCGGGATTAGTAAATACGCTCGTATCAAGGACAATCTTTTCCATAGTAAAATTTTAATTCCTTTCTATCTCACAATCAATGGCCTTGTAAACTCTATGTATGCAGGGCCTTCCATTAAAATGTCAAAAATCGAGACCGACGGCGGTATAAAGTTGGCAAAGAGGAACGATGGCTTACGGGTTGTATAATAAACAACTTTAGCGGTTCTGCATTTTGAAAGTTCTTTCGAAAGTTTTATCGCTTCTAAAATTCCACCGGTTTCATCAACGATGCCTATTTTCTTTGCATCTCTTCCGCTCCAGATTCTTCCCCTTCCTATCTTATCAATGCTATCAGGATCAAGTCCTCTGCTATCATGAATCCTGCTAAGGAACTTTCTGTATGACCATTCTATTTCTTTGTTCATTATCTCTTCACCTTCTGCTCCAAGTTCCTCGTAGGAGGAGAAGGAAAGGGCGTGTTTCCCAATCTTTACTGAATACAGATTGATCCCAAGCTTGTTAAAAAGCCCTGTTATGACAAATTTGCCATTTAGAACTCCAATAGAACCTGTTAAAGTAGTCTTTGATGCCAGTATCTTTGTTCCAGCAGAGGAGATATAGTATCCGCCAGATGCGGCCACAGAGCCCATAGTAACAATAACAGGCTTCTTGCGAGAAACCCTTCTTATGGCATTCCACATGATATCAGAGGCAAGGGCAGAACCACCAGGTGAGTTAACCCTCAAAATTACAGCCTTTATTCTCTTATCCTTTTCGAGTCTTGCAAAGGTTTTCTCTATGGTTGAAGACCCCAGACTTCTTCCACCGCTTAAAGGCATAGGGTTGTCTCGGCTTTCCCCGGTTACGATACTACCATCTGCAACCACAAAGGCGATACGCCCAATAGGTTCAGCCCACAGGGTTCTCACAGGCTGAGGATAGGATTTTAATCCCCTTACAATGCGCACCCTTTTTCCAAATTCTCTCTTTATTACGCTCTCTATGTCGGTTTCATAAATCAGAGAATCAACGTAGTTTCTCTCTTTAGCCTCTTCAGCGTTGATCAAGGCATACTCAAAAATTGAATCAATTTCTGGAATGGCTTCTTTCGCATACTCATAAATGGTATTAAGATATGCCATAATTTGCTCTCTATTATAGGTACTCATTGTGTCCATAATGAAGGGTTCTGCTGCAGATTTGTACTCACCGATCCTCTGAAATTCAGGCTTAATGCCAAGTTTTTCCAAAGCCTTTTTGGGATAGGCACTTACAGTTCCAAGGCCAGGTATAAAAATGTCCCCCAGAGGGTTAAGAAAGACTTTGTCGCACGCTCTCGCGAGGAGATAGGAACCCAGAAAATAGCCCTCGGAATAAGCGTAAACCTTTATACCATTTTCTCTTAGCCTTGATATTACATTCCGTAGCTCCTCGACCTGATTGATAGAAAAAGTTACATTATCTAAAATGAAAAACACACCTTTCACGGTTTTGTCTCGGGAAAGGGAATCAAGAACCATGACGAGGTCAAAAAAGGACATTTTCTTCTTCGGCAGAAAGCTCCCCTCTGCCCTCATTTCATCGTACTGGCCTTTCAAGCGAATAATTTGTACTTTGGGCATTTTGATTAGCGTCGGATAGGGATTGGCAGATAGAATCACACCATAGATGTTTTTATTTTCTTCACTCATTGCAGAGAATAGAAGGTTACCAAGACTAAATTCAAATCCAAAGGAAGTTTTTCCATCTCTTGCTGATTTAGCAAACAGGGAAACTCCACTAACGGGTTGAATTGCAACTCCACCTTCAATTATAGGGTTACCTTCGCCTTTAGAAAGGTCAATGTAGGCTTTGATGTAATCTCTACAGGGCTTGATGGCAATGCCAAACCTATAATCCTTTGATTTATTATATGTAGCTCCAATTGAGAGAAATTCTATTGGTCTTATAAGTAAACCACCATAATAGTCATATCCAGAGTTCTTTGAATATTTTAACCCTAAGCCAAAGTATAGATTTTCATTGAGTTTAAACCCTTGCGCCAGGCTGTAAGTATTTGTAACATTGTCCCAAGATAAGCCCGAACTCCCCGAAAGAAGGCTTAGATTGTAATTGTCTTGACCACCATAATAAGATACTTCAAATCCTTTAGAAAACGCAAGGCCTGCAGGATTTAATGTCGTAGCAAGACTTCGTTCCGAGAGGGCAACAGAATTCAAATTAAAAAAAGATGCGAGGACAATTAAAAACATTTTACACCTCCCTCTAAAACGTTAAAATTATATCGCTAAGAATAAGAAATGGAAAATATCTAGGCACCCTATGTCTGCATTCAGAAAAATCCAAGCCATGCGGGACTTTAGATTGTGAGAAAATAAGAAATAGTCAAATAATTAAGCACTCATATGCTGAATAAAGGTGGAGGTATTTTAAAAAAATTGCGCGCCCCGAAGGGGCGCGCAGAGTTGATATAGTCTCAGTCTTATTTCACTTCACAATAACAACCTTTTGAGTATTTACCTTACCGTCAGAGCTAACCACTAAGAAGTAGGCACCGGGTCTTATATTTGAAACGTCTATTCTGATGATTTCGTCTTTGCCTTTACCTTCGTAAAGTGTCATAATCTTCCTTCCTTCAACATTGTAAAGCTCAGCTTTTACATTACCAGCACCAACTGGAATAGTAAACTCAAGGTTCTTTCTGGCGATAGAGTTTTTCAGGTAAGCTATACCAGATTCTTTAACGCTTGATGGTACAATATCTGCATCAGTTCTTGGATAAAGAGTTCCTCTATACCTCAAGATACCCACCAGCATATCTATTTGCTGATCTACCTCTGTTGGCCTCCAACTATAGCCGATTGCATAATCGCCTTCAACGTTTAAAACAAAGGTATCAGGTTCTATGTACTCGTAAACTTTCCAGTCGCCACCGGTGCCAACATCATAAACAAATACAGGTGGTTCTACAGCCACAAGGACGTGTTCCCACTGCTCAGATACAGCACCTGCCTCATTTCTAAGATCAGTCAAAGGAACTGTAACAGGGTTTACAGTATGACCACTGCTTACAACTCTATAGTATCTAATGTTTGTGAGTTCAGTTATTGCATTCGTTCCATATTCAAGCACATCTCCAACGAGTATGACCGAATCGCCTTCCTGCATGTCACTGAGAGGGATGAAATTATTGGGATCCCAACCATGTATACCTGTCCATGGGCCTTCACCTTGTTGTACAAAGAAAAACGGATAGGCAAATTTATCTTTCCAGCCGGTAATTATTCCAGTGATGGTAACCGTTCTGCCATCCCAGTTGCTCCTGAAGCCATTTGCCGAATCGTTAGGTACTGTATCGGATTCGATTAAGGTAATAGGGGTAAAGCCGCCATAGAAATAGGCGGTATCGGTGATTGCCTGGCCGTAAACATCCGTAAGTCCCTGCCCATAGAATTTATACTTCAATGCATCAGTCATTTGTTCAGTCGTCAAGATAACGATCTTATTGTTTTCACTGGAAACCTCTGCAGAAATAATATTAAGGGGAGTCGCTGTCGCACTATCCACAATGACGTACTTTGCGGGGTCCTGAGCAGTTGAAGGGTCCATCGGAGTCTTGAAATTAATTATTACCTTATTCCTATCTATGGAGTAGATGTCAGCCACACCGGGAAGTAAAAATTCGTAATCGTCAATAGACCTTGGCCTAAGCATGTAGTACGTTACTCCACTTAAAGTCCTTGTTTCAACGATCCCCTGGATGTTCATGGCGTCACCGACATTAGGTGTGTAAGAATAGTTATTCCTCACAATGACATAACCAGTCCCGTCGGTTATCTCGAACTCGTTGTTTGTTCCAAGGCCCGTTCTCGTCACGTAGGCATTTTCAATCCTTACCAGTACGCCTTCATAAGCCTCTGCAGAATCAACGGGGAAATCTGAAGTCTGTGTAGTATCCAGATGGGCACAGGTTATCACAACAGGATCAGGTGGGGTAACTCCTGTTTGAATGATCTGGAAATCGGTGAGGGCGTTAACCTGCAGTTCTGTATTGCCATAGTACTCAAGTACACCCGCTGTTACTAACACACTGTCACCTATATTCATGGAAGGCAAAGTTCCAAGGGATGTAGGGAAATAAACCATTATCCCTCTCCATGGGCCACCAGGATTCATCTCGATGAAGATATTTCTGGTACCGGTTACACCCGTAAGTGCAGTTATGACACCACTCACAGTTACTGTCGAGTCTGCCCAGTTAGAAGCCTGGGTAGATGGGTCCCTGTCGGACTGGATTACTTCTATTGTGGTTTCTACCTGGGCACTCAAAATAGAGACGCCCAGGATCAACCCTGCCACTATACTTTTGACCCTCATAAACACCTCCTCTTTAAAGGTAAAATTTACCAGTCAAAATTATAAACCAAAAGTCAAATTAATGTGTCAAAAACCATCGATAAGCAGGTAAACAATTTCTACTAGCATAATGAGAGAGATTCCATCATTTTGTATACCCAAGCTCATCCGTGATCATCTCGAACAGAACATCATATGCATTCTCAAGCCCATTAAGCGAATGGAACTGAATTGATGAAAAGACAACTTTGGGAGTAGAAGAGGGACAGGCAATTATGACCGATGGGTTTCCAGACCATCTGGAAGAAATTGTGGGTAAAGTATATAGAACCTTTGAATTTGAGTCAGCAGAAAATCCGTCAAATCGCGAAATTATCGGAAACCCACAACTAAGGGTATCGTATCCACTTTCCATGGGGTAAAGCTTTTCATTTCTCAGCAGCAATTTGTTCCAGGCAGTTACGGAATCAACCCCAAGATAATCCTTCGCAAAAGGCGAGGGAGTAAAAGCAGGATTCAAAAGGACATCAAGAATCTGTGGGCTTATCAGTATCAATTTGTTCCCATTGTCAATGTAACGGGTAAAGGAAGGGAGTGCAGCTGAAAAGTGCTCACTCTGATCAGCTGTGTACCAGATTATCAGTTTAAAGCCAAGTCCATTTATCATATAATCAACGTCCAGTGAAGAGTAAGGCAATCCATTTTCAACTCTGTATACCGTATAGCCGCCAGGATAGTAGCCTTCAAGGAAATTGAAATAAAATAAATCCGCTTGAGAATCATTAGCATCATCAATCAAAAGTATGTCTCCCACCTTTGGCTTAACATACCACGTGTGGCTCACCGTATCAGAAAGAGCATAAGATTCATCTACTGCACACAGATAAATGGTCCTTTCTCCTTCGGGCAAATCGGTTAAAAACACCGACGCACTATCGATACCGACAAAATGCATAACCGTATCGGGTTCGTAATCAAGTCTGTAGAGGAAACCCACAATAGACCAGTCTCCATCTATATCCGTTGCTCCGAAGTAGAAAGTAGCAACAGGTAAAGTTGTATCGGGTGGCAACTTATCCTCAATAAAAAAGGCGACAGGGGGAGTATTCCTGACTGGTATCGTAACCTTTGCTGGTGTCGGATCCTGCATGCCCTCATTATCAATTGCCCAGACTTCGAAAGTGTGGCTTGCAAATGTATCACCACTTGGGACATTGAAGGTAAAAGTGTCGCATGTTTTTGTTGTAAAGGTTGTATCCGCGCCATCAATTGCGTAGTAAAAACCAGAGACTTCACCATCTGGGTCATTCCCCATCCAGTACAGTGTGACTTTTGCGGGTACGGTGTCAACGGTATCTACGTGAGCTATAAAGCAATAAGTCTCTGGCGGAAGGTTCTCTACCAGATTATCAACGGGCTTCTTAATGCAGGAGGGCATAAGAAGCCCAAGAAATATAGAAAAAATGAGAGCATAAAGCCTTTTCATAAATCACCTCACAATTGTAAATTTTGCAATTTTTACCTCACCAGTTTCTTTATCTTTTACCACAAGATAATACAGCCCGGTAGCAACAGGCTGAGTCTTATCCGATAGCAGATCCCATGCCTCTTCTCCATAATCACTTTCGTGATTAATGGTCTTTACAACATCTCCTGCAACATTCATTATGTAGATGGTACATTTTCTTGGTAGATTATAGAACCTTATAACCTTTTCACTGCCCTTTTCCCACACTGAACTCAACTTATATGGGTTCGGATAAACACCCACGGGTGATTCAGAGGTTGCGGGCGTTCCTGGAATCACTTCTACCATGTTGAGCAGTTTGGAACTTTCAAGGCTTGGCAAACCGAGTAAAGTATCACCCACATCATAAGACGTAACAGCGTAATAATATGTAAAACCATTCTTAACTCCTATGTCCTCAAATTTATACCAACCAGCATAAGGGCCCTCGGTCTCTTTCATCGGCAAGCCGGTATTGAATCCAATGGAGTGGTCCACATCCTCAATGGAATCGTCTGGTGTCTTATCAAATTCTGCCACCAATTTCCATGAAGTGTCTTCAATATTGTAAGTCGTTCCTCTGTAAATTCTGTAGCCTTCAAAATCCCTGAGGTTTGGAGGGAATGGGTCTCTCGCAAACTCTGGAATATCGTCAAAATAAAGAGTAACTTTTCTGTTCCCAGGGATTGCAGCAAGATTTGGAGATGGAGGAGGAGCCGGGAGTATAAAATTAGCTTCAAAAGCCTTCTGTGCCCATGAAGCGTTCTCATATAGGGATTGCAAATCCATTCCGCCCACGAAAGCCATTACAAGCACAACAGAATCACCCACATTAACATGCGGTATCGGACCGACAGAAAGTAATGGAATGGGATCGGGGTAGCCCCTTGTATATACATAATTATCGTCCACATCCGGATCTCTTTCACCATTGGACATTATTTTATAGCGAGTAGTATCGGGGACTGTTCCTCTCATGTCCCTCCATGTCCACCAGTTATAACTCACTATCATGGTATCAAAGTCTATACGCTGATCATTGTAGTACATGCCCAGAAACTTAAAAGCGCCATAGCCTGTTGCAAGGTTATCATACCCATCATTTCTTTCATAAACAAGATAGTTCAATGAATCATAAAATAATCTCTTATGCTGATAATAGGGTGTCGTCCCAAAGTTGTCTCCCCAGAATTCCCTTGACCCGGAAGCGAGTTCACCGTAGAACCCTATGTAAACGCTGTCCCAATCGCCAGCGTAACCGTCGTTATAGAGCACGAACTTTACGATTACCACATCGTCAATATACGGATAACTCCATACAAGAACCGTTTGCGAGACTCTCAATCCCAATGGCACGTGCTCCGGTGGCAGGGTTGTAAAATCCCTGTAATCCGTATATGAACAATAAAAATCCTGCTCAGATATGGCATCAGGAGAATAGTAAGGTGAAGTTAATATACTGGATTTTTCAATAATCGAGTCAGACGCTGCAGGTGAAGGTAGAAATTCAAATCCTTGAGTGGAACCAGGAGTTACACTGGTTTCATCTACTGCACCCGTTGTAACTGTCTTACCAAGGGGAGATATTGCGCCAACCCACAAACCGCCTTTGTAAAGCCTTTCTATTTTGCTAAACTTTGGATACTCCATGGAAGGATAAGGTTCACCAGTAGAAGGGTCTATGAAGCGCGAAAAACTCGTGCCGAAGAGACCAAAGTTCGTCACATTAAGTCTCATATTGCCAATGGATGTATACTTAAATGAGACTATCTTTCCACTCAAAATGCCGAAAGTTAAGAACAAAGCCAAAGATATTTTCTTCATTTTTCTCCTCCCGGATTTTGTGGGAGTTCAGGTTTTTTCATCTTTAGCACTTTATCCGAAAAAGCTACATAAAGATACACTCCATCCTTTGAAGTGGCAAGACTTACTGGTACATTTTCGAATCTTTTTTCCGTTACAAACTCCCCTGTTTCTCTAAACTTCTGGATTCTCTTATTGCCATAGTCCAGAACGTATATGTTTCCGAGAGTATCTGACCACACATCGGTAGGATAATTAAAAACTCCTGCGGTATCTCCACCTTCATGGGTAGTTCCTCCCAAATGCACTATGTTTACTCTTGGTTGCGTCAGAGAAATTGCTTCTACCCAGTTGTTTCCTGCACTTGCCACTATCACAGCACCCATTTTTTCATTCACAAAGAGGCCAAGAGGATTATTCACGCTCAATATTCCACTACCATAGGACACGATAATTTCAACAAAGTTTCCAAGAGAATCAAGTTTTATGAGTTTATGAATTTCCGGCTGTGTTATGTATATGTTTTTATTGCTATCAACATCAATCCCATGAGGCTTCAATGTGTCAGCAAAATCTATGGCAATAAGGAGGTTTTTATCTCTGTCGAAAACGTATATGAAGCAAGAGTCGGTGACATAAACATTTCTCCTTACGTCTTGGGCGACGCTCTTTGCGGTAACAAATCCTGAATAGAAAGTATCTACCAAATCCCCATTAGAGTTAAGTTTTAAGAGCGCATGCTCTTCAAGAACATAGATGTATCCATCCTTTCCCACAATTATGTCCTTTATCTCACTGAAAGTTTGAATATCCCATGATGTATTTCTGACCTCAATGTAGTCCTCTTCATTGGGTAAAGCTCCAGGATTCTCAGGTGGAAGAGGATATTTATAACCGCACCCAAAGGCTAAAACCAAAATTGTTAAGACTGCTAAATTAAAGTACCTCATCAGAAATTCACCCCCATTTGCGCTTTATGAACTAATCCCGCATATCCCATGGAAGTTACAGCATAGTCAATATGAACGTCTTTCTTAAATCCTAAGCTCTTTGTTATCCCAATTCCGCCTGAAAATCCCGAATATTCACCTGGCAAATTGGCATTTAATCTGTATCCTAATCTCAAAGCCAAAACCTCTGCAATAATGTACTCACCACCTATCCTGAAAATTTCGACATTATCAGTACTTTTTTCAATTTGGGCAGAGATGTAAAAAGTGCTGAAAGGACTTCCATAAACTCCGAGTCTGTAAATAACCGGGATTGAAAAGGTGGAAGGCGTTTCATTTGGATTTGGACTTTTAACAACGGGGTCAGGCCCAATATTTGAAATCGACATACCAAGGCTTAAATCTCTATAACCTATTAGGTAAAAAGTTCCAAGGTCCATTGCAAAAGTGTATTGGTTATAATTATCAAGAACCTCATTCACATATTTCAGAGTAATACCAAAAGAGAATCTGTCAATTAGCTTCCGCGAGATCGAAATTCCCGCATAAGAGCTTGACACTCTGTAGTAAGTACCAAGGCCAAAGGGATGATATTCGTCAGTCCTCTGGATATAACCTGAGTGCAGGTTTCCAATCATAATTCCTGCCCTTGTAAATTTTTCAAATTCAAAAACAGCTCCACCGAACGTATAGTAAGAATCACCTATCCACCTTTGGGAAAATAAAGCCGTACTTTTGGCAGAGGGAATAAAGGAAATCGAGGATGGGTTCCAGTAAATGCAAGTGGCATCGCTGGCAATGGCAACTCCCGTTTCTCCTAACGCACCTTGCTTTGCACCAACAGGAATCTTGAGGAAGGTCATCGTAGTCGTACCGATCTTTTGCCCCCCTAAAAATTCAAAAATTGTAAGGGCTTTAAGCGAAACACTTGACATAATAATGAAGATAACAATTCTCTTTACCATCTTATTAGCACCCCCACAAAAATCTCCCGCGGTTCACTATACCTTGCGGGATTTAACATACTTTCGGGAGTTGTTCTCGGAGGAAGGGGATCGCCGGGTTCATAAGCCCTGCCAGTTACAGGATTAATTATCCTGTGATTTCTCCAATTAAAAACATTTCTAATTTCCGACTTGAAGCGAAAATCCATCTTACCTGCCCTGAAAAGCCCTTTTTCAAACTTCAAATCCGCTCTTTTCCACATCGGTCCAAGCTTGGAATTAATTTCCCCTATATTACCGAGTGTATCCTGTGGAGTATACCTTACCCCGGACTGTAGAGAAAGACCTGCAGAAATCAAGAGATCATCTATTTTAAACCTTGAAAATCTTATATACTCACCCTTTTTCAAAGAATAGGCGATGTCACCATAAAACTTAACAGGCCTATCCCATTTCAGATACCATTCCTTCAATGTCTCAACACTACCCCTCCAGTACCAGTCTTCAGCAGAGGAAGACCTACCCTTGCTCTGAGAAAGGGTGAGAGATATGGATCCATAAACATGATAAGGAGTATAGTATGTCAAATCTGCTTCAAGTCCAACAGATCGAGAGTAATCAGAGTTAAAGTACATCCAGAAAGATGGATTTGGAGGGATACCCGGCACCTTCCGTGCCGTTGGATAATTGAATACATCTTTATAATAAGCGGTAACTTTAAGTTTGCTTCTCTGATTCAAAAGTTGTTCAACTCCAATTTCATAGGCAACAGTTACCGTAGGTCTAAGATTGGGGTTTCCTACAAGTTCATAAGAGGAAGAAGCTCGCACTCCAAGTTTTGAATAAACATATTTAAGATCGGGAATCTGGGAAAAATGGCCATATGACGCAAAAAATTTAGTATTTTCCGTTATTGGATAGGCAAAGCCGAGACGAGGACTTATGTGAAACTTAACGATCCTTCCACGTATTGTCGCATTATCGTTTAGATAACTATTGTACTCTGAATAAATCGCAGGAGATAAATTGGGCTCTTGCAGTATTCTTCTCACCGCATCATCAACATACTTACCTGGCACCCAGAAGTCCCCGCGAATTCCGAGGTTTGCTATCATTCCTGCGAAAGCAATTTCAGTCTGAACGTAAATGCCCCCATCAAAGGAGTAAATTTTGTAGAGGTCATAATTAAGGCCGAGTCCACTTTGAGTACCATACCAAGGGAAGTGAATATCAAGCCACTGTAATTCGTTTCTATTAACAATAAAACCTGTTTTCATTTTCCATATCTTAGAAAAAATGTGGGTAAAATCAAACTTCCCCGTCCATGTCTCCACATAATGATCATGCCAGTAAGGTGCGTCTCCATAATCCCAGAACAAATCCTTAGGCACAGTATCCACAGTTTCAACGTACTCTGACCAGTGTTTCCCGTTGACATCTGCCCTCAGATTTGTAAAAAACCTTGAAATTTTGAGATCATAGAAACTCCTGAGAGAAAGGGCATGACTTATAGAAATAGCCTGTTGGATGGCATCCCGAGTAAATGTAAGATAGTTCTGTAGATTGTTAATATAGTGGTAAGGAAATCCGTGTGCAAAAGGATAATCAGAAGATGACATAAAATATCCCTGATTAATCTCTAAAGATTTGTTAACCATAAAGTACAGACGGAAATTATTTGAAACTTTCCAAGAAACTCTGGAAAGCAATGAATAATCGTTTTCTTCTCGTGGCGAGAGTTTCCAAGTCTTGTAAACGGAAGAATAGAGACTGTCCGCATGGGGCAAATGAGTATCTTCAAGGGAAGAGTGGAAACTCACATAATAAGTGATATTGCCAGGAATATTAATTTTTAATAAGTTTCTTAGAGCGTAAGAGATCGGTTCAGGACCACTTAAGCTCACATTCAGGACATCCTTGTTCTGACTGTTCTTAACCCTTAGTATATCGTTAAAACGGCCGAAATTGTCTCTCACGTAATCAACACTTCCAGTGAATCTTGATGCTCCCTCTCTCAAACTAATATTAACAACACCAGACATGGCTTGCCCATATTCTGCATTAAAACCTCCAGTAAGAGCCTCCAGTTCTTCAATTGCTGTGGATGGTATGTAGAGTCCAAAGGCACTACCAGAAAGAACATCTTTTATAGGAAGACCATCAATTAAAACCATAACTTCATTTGATCGACCACCTCTGACGTGAATGTCCGAACCCTGCCCCTGAAAACCCGCTTGTTTTTCAAGTACGCCTTTAACATCCTCGGTGGGAATAATTTCTAAAATTTCTCTTTTTATTACCGCTTTAGATGAGGAAACTTCTTTTTCTATAGCAGGTTTTTCTCCAATGGCAACAATCTCTTCAACTTTGAAGATTTCTTCATTAAGGTAAAAGTTGACTTCTCTCGTCTCATTTCCCCTTATAATGACTTTTACTGACTGAGGTTTGTATCCAACCATTGAAGCAACAAGAGTATATTCGCCAGGTGGAACTCTCGGTATCACATAGTTTCCTTCAAGATCACAAGAAGTACCAATTTTAGTCCCCTGAATCAAAACATTTGCCAGGGGAAGGCCTTTTCCCGAAACCGCATCATAAACTCTCCCAACAATTCTCCCCTGCGCATGAACAAAAGAGAGGAGAATTGAGGAGATGAGAAGGAAACGTAAAATTTTAACCATTAACCCTCCTTTTAACTTTTAATATTAACTCTTTGAGTAAATACATTCAAATAGAATTTGCTATCTCGAATTTTACTTAGTTTAGGCAAAAAAACGATCTAAGATTTTACTCTCCTAAGTGCTACGTTTTTACACCAAGCAAACTTTGCAAAAATTCCTGAGTCGGAAAGCTTATTTCTCATAAATAAACCATACCATACCTGTTTAAGACCGTAACATTTTTATATTTCCTTTATCGTAAAAGTTGCATGAATTATGTCGGCACCTAAATCTTTTCTTTCCTTTAATTGGTTATTTGCTCCATAAATAGCTTATTCAAGGCATATGGCCTCTTTCGTCGTATTCATACGAACTATGGCAACACCCAATCAGATCTTTCCTTCAACTCACTATCTGAACCATAATAACTCTTAATCTATTAAATTATCTTTTTCATCATTATAAGGAACGGATTAGGCAAAACCGAAATTTTTCAACTTCATTTATCGTAAAAAGCCCAATATTGCACTAATACTGCGAACTTGTTAAATCTCCTGCTCCTTTTACAATGTCAACACTCCTTGAGGCGCCGATTCTTGAAGCTCCTGCTTTTACCATTTTGAGAGCATCATTGTAGGTCCTTATTCCCCCCGCTGCCTTAACTTTGATTCTGCCAGACGATGTATTACTCAAAATTAAAACGTCGTAAACCGTTGCTCCTCCCTTGCCAAAACCCGTTGATGTTTTTACGAAATCCGCACCACTCTCAATACATAACTTTGTTGCCATAATTTTTTCCTCATCCTCCAAATAGCATGCCTCAATAATAACTTTTAGAATTTTATCTTCGATAATTCTTTTTATTCCTGCAATTTCCGAAGAAACATAATCAAAATCCTTTTCCTTTAACTTTCCAATATTGATCACCATATCAACCTCGTCTGCGCCGTCTTCTACTGCCCTCTCAGCCTCCCTAATCTTTAATTCCATGGTATTCTGACCCAATGGAAAACCTACAACGGAGCAAACTTTAACCTCACTCCCTGCTGTTAATTCCTTTGCCAGCCTTACATTAACGGGATTTACACAGACGCTAAAAAAGTTATATTCGATAGCTTCTTTTACAAGTTTTTCAATATCTACCCTTGTCGCGAAGGCATTTAGATTGGTATGATCAATCATTTTGGCAAGTTGTGCCGGTTCGATTTTCTCATACTCACCGTTTTCAATCCTTTCGGCAATTTTTTTGAGCTCATCAAAACTTATCATAGTCCCTCCTTGTTGATGATTATTATAATGATTGTTTCTTGGATTCACCGGCCAAACAGTTCGAAGCTCCAACAATATAATTTATTACAAAAGGAGGTTTGATGAAAATCTTATTAATTCTATTAACTGTAGCAACTTCAGGTAAACGTATAACTTTATTCACGCTTGAGAATGGATTGCGGGTAGTTTTCATCCAGGATAGGACGCTCCCGGTCTTTTTAGGATTCATACAATTTAATACCGGTTCAGCAGACGAAGCCCCAGGCCTAACTGGTGTATCACATCTACTTGAACACATGCTTTTTAAAGGAACAAAAAAATTGGGAACTACCAACTACAAACAAGAAGAAAAGCTAAATAGGAAACTGGACGAGCTATACGAACAATTAGAAAACGCTAAGGATGATTCTACAAAGGAAACTCTAACATCAAAAATCGACAGTATTAAACAGGAATTAAAAAAATATGTAATTTCCGAGGAAATATGGAGAATTTACCTCTCCCACGGTGGAGCAATAATGAATGCTTCGACCTCCAATGTTAGCACCCAATATTACGTTTTTCTCCCATCAAATAAAAAAGAGTTATGGTGCAAAATAGAATCAGATAGATTTAAAAATCTAGTATTACGTGAATTTTACTCGGAAAGAGACGTCGTAAATGAGGAAAGGAGAATGGGAGAAAACAACCCCTACAACAAGATCTGGGATGCTTTAATGACCACAGTTTATCACGCATCTCCATTGAGATGGCCAGTTGTAGGATGGGAAGATGACATAATGAATGTCAAGCCTTATCAAGTGATGTGGTATTACAAGACCCATTACACTCCAGACAACTGTGTTATCGTCTTAATAGGAGATGTAGATCCCGAAAATGACATAAAATTAATCAGAAAATATTTTGGAGATTGGACTGGGAAAAAGTTGAGAATTTCAAGATACACAAAGGAACCCAAGCAAAATGGCACAAGGAGAACTCAGGTTATTTCACACGGGAAGCCTACAATGGCAATCGGTTTTCAAGGCCCATACTACCCTGAAAAGGATTACTATGCGCTTTCAATCTTTTCCTTTATATTTGGGGAATCGGATGCATCAATAATGAAAAAATCTCTTGAGGAAAAGGGCATAGCATCAAACACATTCAGTTTCACAACAAGCTGGGACGGGAAAGGCCCTTCCCTTTTTGGGATATATCTTTACCCCGCCCCGGGTATACCAATGGATTCACTGGAAAAAAGAGTTTTCGAACTTGTAGATTCCATTAAAAATGCAGGAATTGAAGAAGAACTTCTCCAAAAGGCTAAAAATAACTTCAAAATGTTTTATGTAAATAGACAAAGAGACCCGCTCAGATTTGCTTTTACTGTTTCGAGAGGAGTGAGGCTTTTCAATGACCCTGAATTTTACAGAAAAGAAATTGAAATAATAGAATCAATACAGCCGGAAGATGTTATAAATGCTGTTAGAAAATATCTTAGAAAAAGCAATGCATCCATTATAACCTTAGGAGGTGAATAATGTTTAGAATTTTAACGGGCGTTTTACTTCTTTCATCCCTTATTTTTGGTGATGGTAAAGAATCCCAAATGGCAAAAGAAATAAGGAGAATGAAATTTAAGCCTCTTAAATGGAGTGTTCCTGAAGTCGGAAAAGACATAGGCAAAATCGCACTTTCATCGGGAACAGTAATTTACTTAAAAGAAAACCATACACTACCCCTCATAGAGGTTACCATCTTCGTAAAAGGTGGTGCGGCCTATCTTCCCAAAGGGTATGGTCTTATTCCCGAACTTTTACTAAGAAACATGCTAAGAGGGGGAACAAAAAGCTTCAGCCCTGAAGAATTAATAGACTCCATTGAATACAATGCTATTTTAATAAGTCACAGAGTCGAGAATGAATACTCATCTATTACCTTTACCTTTGACCCCAAAGTCATTAACACTGCAGAAAAATTAATATATGAGATAATATTCGAACCGAGAATAGATGAAAAAGTCCTTGTTTTAGAAAAGGCGAAGTTATTGGATGATTGGAGAAGAACCCTTGACGACCCCGATGAAATGACAAGAATTCTGAGCACTATGATTTTATATAGAGGAACACCCCTTGAAAGTCCTCCTGATACCATCAAATTATCGAATATAACCCGAGAAGAATTATTGAATATACATAGAAAAATATTCCAGCCCAAAAATATGGTAGTTTCAATTGTAGGAGATTTCGATAGGAATTGGCCTGAAACCTTCGGAAACTGCACCTTTAAAGATTCCCTAAACGATACCACTCAGTTGACAATTCCCAAACCACAACCCGTTGAAGGGAAAAAGGTTTACTTTTGCCAAAGACCAATTGAGCAGGGTTATGTGATGTTGGTTCAGGATGGCCCAAAGGGTTATTCCGATGATGTTTTTAAGGTATTTATAGTCGGCGATATCCTTGGTGGCGGGTTTAATTCTAAAATAGTATCTAAGGTGAGGAACGAGTTGGGATTGGCTTATGCAACTTATGCCTACTTCCACATTTTAAGCAGTATTAAGGGTGGATTTTACTCTTTTACAGCTACAAGGAGCGATGCTGTTACAACCTCAATTTATCACATTTTTGATGCTATAAATCAGATGCTAAATGGGAACATAACTGAGGAAGAACTAAAATTTTCAAAAGATTCTTTCCTAAATTCAACAGTTACCTCCATCAGAAGCGACTGGGCATACGTTCAGAGATTAGCATTAAGAAGCCTATTCGGATTTCCGGATGATTACTATAAGAAGATGCAAGAGGCTATAAGAAATATCTCCCTGGATGATATTAAAGAGGCTTCAAAAACTTACCTTAAGCCGGATAGCATCTCAATGATTGTTATTGGCGATAGTACAAAATTGAACTTAAACGAACTTTCAAAGTATGGAGAAATAATAAGAATGGAACTATAACGTAGTGTAGTACTCAGATTTTACTTTACACAAGATTTGATTAAAAATATTCTTATGCAGGTATATGTTGGGACTTCTGGGTGGCGATATTCTTGGAACCTCGGAAACTCTTTAGACTGGTATATTAAAAATTCAAATCTTAATGCCGTTGAACTTAATGCCTCTTTCTACCGGTTTCCCTTTCCATCCCAAATAAAAGGTTGGGCTAAATCTGCCAATGGACTAAGATGGGCAGTTAAAGTGACTCGAAGAGTTACCCATTTGCGTAAATTCGGTGAAGAATCTTATTCGACGTGGGATGCCTTTAAAAGTCTCTTTGAACCCCTTGATTTTTGTATAGATTTCTATCTTTTTCAGCTTCCTCCCTCTATAAAAACCGATTTCAAGGATAAAATCGAGAAATTTGTTATTTTTACTAACCTGGGTCAAAGATTTGCACTTGAGCCAAGAAACATTAGCTGGTTTGTAGATGAGACCGTTGATTGGGCAAAATCTCTTGGTATCACATTGGTTTCCGTAGATGCCCCCAATTTACCTCGGACTATTTTTAACATAAATGGTGTTGTTTACTTAAGAATGCACGGAAGAGATCGCTGGTATGCACATGATTACACAGAAAACGAACTAAGAGAAGTGGCAGAAAAAATCCTTGAAACAAAGCCCGAAAAGATCTACGTTTTTTTTAACAATAACCACGCTATGTTAAAAAATGCTCAAGAGATGTTGAAGATTTTGAGAACCACCTGAAATAATTCACAACTATGAGGTTATAATTAAGCTAAAAAAGGAGGAATTATGGATCTTAGTAAATTTTCGTTAAAAGATGTGATACTGACAGCAATCAAGAGTGAAGTAGAATCAAAAGAATTATACGAAAAAATGAAAAATCGGATTTCAAATTTCGTGCTGAAAGACAAGTTCGAGTTTCTCGCTAAGGAAGAGGAAAAACATAGAGAATTCTTCGAAAAACTTTTTTCACAGAACTTCCCTGGTGAAACAGTTTTACTACCTGAAAAATCACCCGTCCCTCTTCCGGAAATCGGTCCTGAAGTGGAAAAGCTACCTGTTTCTGATGTTCTTGAAATTGCAATGCAAGCAGAGTTAAAGGCTTCAGAGTTCTATAAATCAATGATAAACCTCTTTTCTGACGAAATGATAAAGAAAACCTTAGAATACATTTCTACAGTAGAATTATCCCACTATAAACTTTTAGAAACAGAAAGAGACTACGCTAAAAAGTTTGAAGACTACGAGACCGAGTGGCCAGGTTTTCACATAGGCGCCTGAATAAATTGACCTTCTAATAAAAATTTTGTTGAATGATTTACGCCATATTATCTGTCCTTCTGTGGTCTACACAGGCCACTGCATTCAAATTAACCCTTAGATACACAAATCAATTCGGTCTACTCCTAATATCATCTGTCGTTTCTCTTCTTGTTTATCTACTATGGCTTTCCGCAACAAACAAATTATTTATTGAAATCAAAAATTTTAAAAGAAACACGCGGTCAGCGGTTCTCGGCTTTTTGAATCCCTTTTTATACTATATTGTTCTCTTCACAGCATATAGTCTTTTAAAGGCACAGGAAGCGCTTGTACTAAACTATCTATGGCCAATAGTTTTAACAATCTTAAGCTCCATTTTTTTAAAAAGGCGGATATCTCTTTTAAAGTTATTTGCACTTCTTGTGAGTTTCTCAGGCGCCTTCATTACAATAACGCAGGATGATATAAAAAATCTCTCTTTCAAAAATCCTATCGGTGTATCCTTGGCACTACTTAGCACGGTAATTTGGGCAGTTTATTGGCTAATAAATATGACTGACAAAAGAGAAGCAGAAACGAAGCTCTTCTTCAATTTTTTATTTGGAAATTTATATCTTTTTATTTTTACACTTGTACTAAAACCGTTGAAAATCACTTCCTCCCTTGCGATCCTTGGTGGGGTTTACGTAGGGCTTTTTGAGATGGGAATCACCTTTCTCCTGTGGTTAAAAGCCTTAAATACCGTCAAAGATACTTCAAGGGTCAGCAATCTCATCTATTTTTCTCCTTTTCTCTCACTGCTTTTCATTTCCTTGTTTTTGAAGGAAAAAATTTACACATCAACTATTATCGGACTTGTTCTTATAATAATTGGGGTTTTGTCACAGGAATATCTTCACAAAAGGGAAAATTCGGAAAATGTTAATAATATTAGTGCTAACTAACCATTTGTTCATAAACGCTATAAAGAGCAGAAATTTTGTCGTGTATTATCAAAAGGACTCGATAAATGCGGTAAAAATTTGCAATTTTCTCGAGCAAAACAGGAACAATATTTTAAAAACAACTGGTGGTAATCCTCCTACCCCTCACATTTTTATTGAAGACATAGGCACAATATCCAACGGCTATTCTGACCCAGTATCGAGAAGTATTTCAATTTTTAACTATGTTCCTGGACCGGATTTTCACTTTGGTACGATGAAATCCTGGTGGCGGACAGTATCGGTTCATGAATATACACACCACACTCAACTTTCAAACATAGGCTTTCCTGCCAACATTTTTCGACTATTTTTTGGAAAAATATATTTACCCAATATGCTGTTTTTACCAAGCTATATGCAAGAAGGAATCGCTGTATATAACGAGTCGAATCTCGACCCTAAGGATGGAAGGCTCAATGAAGGCTATTTCGACGCATATCTCAAAATATTAAATGCAAGGAGAAAATTAAGACAAGGTGTTTATTTGAACCACGATCCCGTAGATTACCCACAGGGAGAAATTGTATACTTAATGGGTTCAGAATTCACAGAATTCCTAATAAAGGATTATGGTGAGCAAAAACTAAAAAAGTACTATACCACTGTAGGAAGAATGCCTTTCACTATACCTTTAATCGACATTCCAGCCATCATTGCCTATAAAAAGCCACTAAGCTCACTATGGAAGCGATGGCAACGCAAACTAAAATTTCAAAGGGGATTTTATCCCCTCTCTAAATCATACATAGATCGAGGTTACCACATCAAATACCTGCGAAGTTTTGGAAGGAAAGTTTACTACGTAAAAACAAATTACAAAAGAGTATCGTGGGAGCATAATTACTATGAATCGGATTTATGCGTATTTGATCCCACACCCTGGAAAATTGACAAAATCTATACCGGTGACATTTCTCTTCCCCCTGTTATAGCCGAAAATTCCATATATTTGGGGATACCTGATGTAAAAAAGGGTAATGCTAACATCTCCTATTACGGTATCTACTTTACCAATGCTATAGTGAAAATTGATAGTTCCGGTAAATTCAACTATCTTTTCAATGGCAGAATAAGAGCCTTTGATGTTTCAAGAGACACAATTTTCTATGTGATTGACGAAATCGAGGGGTCTTCATTGTGGAAATTCTGGAACGGAAAACATGAAAAAATAGCTTACTTTGATAATTTAAAAATTCAGCAAGTTTCGTTAGATGACAATTCCTTCTATTTTTTAGCCCATAAAGATTTGGAAGGAAACCAGATATTCAGATTGTCAAAAGAGAAGTTGGAAAAAATAACTGATTTACCTTTTGAAATTGGTTATTTTCAAAAAACGGGGAATAATCTTCTATTCCCTGGTAACTTTAACGGGAAGTGGAGTTTATTCCTCTTTGACATCGGAAACGGAAAGCTTAAAATTTTTGATGAGCCGGTTCTCGCCTATTACCCTGCTCTGGATCCAGAAACGGTTTATTATGTGACAATTGACATCGATGGTGAATATTTATGCACGTCATCACTAAGGAATTTCAAAGATTTTGAATTGGATTTTGAAACCAAACAAAATACATCCCTGGACCAAGAAAACTCTCCTCTTAGAGAAGTAGAAAAAGTAAGCAATTTTGCTTACCTGAAAGAGCTCGCATATCCCGATCTTATCTTACCAGTTTTAACCTTCAATATGAATTACCTGCCGGATCTAAAAAGTGCAAAAATAACCTTTGAAGGAATCCAGTTCCAGGGGCACTCTCCTCTGAATCTTTTGGAATATGCAGGTACAGTTTACTTTAGTAGCCCTCGTAGTAGCCAACTTATTACCTTTTACAATGGCATACCTGCAACAAGCATTGCTTTTTCACTATCAGGCAACAAAAATTATTTTGGTTTCGGAGTAGGCCACATTCTCTATATCAAAAAATATGGATATCTAAGGCAAATGAACCTCTATGGGGAGTCATTTCCATGGGCTTCACAGTTTAGTTTTTCATCGGTAGTTTTGACAAAAATTAATCCTGACGTTTACCAGACTCATTCTATTGGGATACATTTTTCAAATAAAGACATCGTAACCTCTCTCTATCATTTAACGAGGTTTCCAATTGTACGAACTCTACTTTTACAGGGAGAGGTTGGCATAAAACATCTCTATCCTTCAAATGAAATTGAACACGCAGAAGATATAAGATTAACGCTTCCTTTTATAAGGTTTAACTGGGGAAATGATGCTGTTATTCACTTCTTTTATGAAAGAAATTTCCTAAGCTTAGAGTTTTTAAACACCAAAACGAGAAATTTTACTGGAAGCGGCATAATTTTTAGCATGGATCACCTTATGAGTTTAATTAATGGGAACTTTAAAATCGTATTAAGAACGGGATTTATGAAAAAGTTCGGTGAACCTGCTCCTTACATATTCATAACCTTTGAACCAACATCTGTAAACTTTTCTCATGGAATATTTAGAAAGAGGTGGCTATTAAGAGAAATATCAGGAGTGGCAAACCTGCTATGAGGGCAATGGTTTTAGAAAAACCAGCTCCAATTGAAAATCAACCACTTATTTTAAAAGAGCTGGAGATCCCGCAACCTAAAGAGAACAAGGTCCTCATCAGGGTGTTAGCCTGTGGAGTTTGTCACACTGATTTACACATCGTTGAGGGAGATATCATACCTCCCAGATATCCAATCATTCCAGGACATCAGGTTATTGGCAGGATAGAAAATTTAGGCGCCAGGGTGAAAGAGTTTAAAAAGGGTGAACTTGTCGGAGTACCATGGCTTCATTCAACATGTGGCGAATGTAAATATTGCAAAAAAGGATTAAGTAATCTTTGCGAAAATATTTCCTTCACGGGATTTCATGTAAATGGCGGTTATGCTGAATATATGATCGCGAATAAGACCGCCATCTATAGACTACCTGAAACGATAGATATTTTCAGCTTTGCTCCAATTTTATGTGGAGGCGTAATCGGATATAGGGCTTTTAAGCTTACAAATCTGACAGAAGGACAAAAACTTGGACTTGTGGGTTTTGGTTCATCTGCACACATTGTACTACAAATCGCCATCCACAGAAAGATGGAGGTTTACGTATTCTCAAGATCAGAAGCCCACAGGAAGAAGGCATTGGAAATGGGTGCAAAGTGGGTTGGCAAACTGGGAGACACATTTGAAGAAAGGCTTGACGGTATAATAGTATTTGCTCCTGTCGGCGAAACATTAATTGAGAGCCTGAGGTACGTAGATAAAGGAGGCACTGTAGTAAGTGCGGGAATCTATATGAGTGACATCCCCTCCTTCCCTTATAGCTTGCTATATGAAGAAAGAAGCCTCAAGTCAACAGCAAATAGCACGAGAGAAGATGTTGAAGAAACCATTAAACTTGCCGTTGAAATTCCAATAAGGCCTTTGATAAGTACTTATCCTTTAGAACATGCAAACAAAGCTTTACAAGATGTAAAATACTCAAGGTTAGATGGTTCCGCAGTTCTAATTATTGGTTGAAAATGAAAGCTTCTTCGCGTCTTATAAGCTCAGATTCCAACTGCTTTAAAAGAGATTTGAAAAAATTATCATAATAAAGCCGGTACTTAACTTTTGTATTTCTTATTCCGCCACCATAGAATCTCTCAATAATTGGGTAACCCGAAAGGATGGCCTCATAAACAAGGCCTCTTTTAAGATAATAGTAAATTAGATAGGCCCCAAATCCGCTTAAAGCTAACGTCCCAATAAATAGTGGGAAGTCACCAAGGAATACAAGCCCTAAACCGGGTACAATTTTGGTAAGAGTTGTTAACTTATTTAAACTAAGATATTTAGGATGTTCTACTCTCAAAGAATCAAGGATATGAAAAGCTTCAGAATAATTTCCGCCTAATGCAGATGCTATAGAGAATAGGATTCTACCAAGACTATCTGTAAAATCTCCAATTACTATTTGGGCCTCGTCATACTTTTTCAAATTTATCAAACATATTGTAAAAAGCATTTGAACATCATTAGATGGATTCTCATAGAGAATATCCGAATAATAATTTGCCGCCTCTTCAAACATTCCCCTTTTTAAATAAGAAATAGCGATTTTTCTGAGAAGCAAATTGGAATCTGAAGCGGCAAAATATAATTCTCTCTTGTATTCTGTTATAGCGTTAAAAAAGTCGCCTTCTTTAAATAAGGAATCACCGATACTTGTGATGAGTATATAGGTTAAAACCAATATTTCCATACATTGAATCTGACTTCAAAATCCTTGACCGCTTTTTCAAGGCTAACATTATTGTATTCATTAACCGCTACATATGAACCATAAATGTCACCGAGGTAAAAGATCAAAAACAAGGTAGAATAAAGGTAAAATTCAAGTTTTCCGCCACTCTTATATGCACGGTAAGCTAAATAACCAGTCGATACATTTATTATTAAAGAAAGTGCACCATCAAAGGCTCTTCCAGCGTAAATCCTGCCCGTGCCTGGAATGGCAGCAGATAACAAGCCTCCAATAAAAGGAGATTTTCTGATAACCGAAACATCAGGGATCAATGACTTTGCTTTATCAATTTGTCCCCTCCTTAAATACAACCAGGAAAGGAGGGTGTCATTGCTTTGCCAGTAATTTTCAACCAATTCGTAATTTTTTAGATACAAATTGGGGAATCCAAGTTTTATCTTCTTCAACGGGTCGTTATCCGAAATGCGTTCAGCGTACATTAATGCATCTTCATAGGAACCAATTCTAAGAGATAGATATGCAATTTTGTTAGCCGCCAAGTCTTTTAAGGTAGGATCATTCGACTCGTAATAGACCTTTTTGTACTCATATATCGCTCTAAAAAGGTCTCCCTCTTCTTCCAAATGTTTAGCAAACTCAATGAATTGCCCAAAAATAAGCAATAAAAGCACCGTCATTTCACCGGGTCAAAAGCCTTTATTCCTCTGATAGAGTCTTCCTTTATTCCATAATAATCAGGAAAATAAAGCAGTGCGAAACCATGGCACCTTTGAATCCTATCGGAAGCCATTAATACACCTTTAATAACATCATATTTTCTTATTGCCTCATACCCGTAATGGGAACAAGAGGGAATAAAGTTACACACATCACCCTGAACTTTTGAGATTGTTGACTGATATATTCTTATCATCTTTAGTATCAAAAACTTTACAGGATTTGAATATAGAGTGTACTCAAAGCCAGGGCCTGTTTTATCTCTTTTTTCTTGTAAAGTCTCAGGAGCATCAAAAGTTAAAAGCACCAAGAGTAAAGCCAAAACGTTCATTTATCAAAACCTTTATATTCCACCTTTACGTCTTTCGCTATTTCAAGGTAATTTCGAAGTGAATCTGTAAAAGGTACTACCCTTGGGTTCGAAAGTTTGTATATTTCTTCATATTCAGAAGATTTAATCTTCAATGTCATAGGTATGTTCCAATCTTTCACTTTTTGATAATCCGCATAAGTAATCTTTACTATGGTATCACCTTTATCTGAAAGTGTAACCATATCCACAAGGCGATCTCCTTCAAAAGCATAAATTATCTTTAACCCGTTCTCGGGATGAATCCAGATCTCGGTTTTTCTCTCGCTATTCACCTCTCTTTTTAGAAACATAAAACCGGCATTTTTTAGATTGGCGCCTCGCCTCCCAATTGGACCCCCAGGAGTTTGATGTTTAAAAGTGATCCCTGACTTAACTTTAAAAGCTCTCTTTAGACTCGGGTAATTAATAATCATAGTGTCAGAGGAAAAATACAAAACCTGTTTTAAGGGGTTTTCAACACTTATATAGAAAAGGGTGTCATTTCTATATATTTGCCCAGATGCAGTATCTTCTTTGATTGGGTCTTTTAAAATGTGTTGGAAATCAAAAACTATTGTTGAATCAACCTTAAGGACAAAAAAAAGAAAAAAGATTGTTTTCATGTTGAAAAATCGTCCATAAAACTGAGGGGTCTTCAGGACCCCTTAGTTTTATGGACGGATGAGTTTTTTAATAAGCGCTACTTAAAGCTGCACCCCAGATAAGCCAGTAACATCCGTATACAACAACGTAGAGTAAACCACCTATAACACAGCCAGTGATTGCCTTTTTAGTTTGAACATCTTTTCCTGCGCTCTTGTAGCAATCCGTATACGCTGCAACATACTCAGGTGATTTTCCAATCAATCTTGATGCTGGTGGTGTGGGCTCAATAATGTACGCGGCTGCGATGCCTAAAATTCCACCGAAGAATCCGATTGCCAGCCACAACGTTCCATTCACATCCTTCTGAGCATCAAATTCACCCTGCTTACAGGCATTAGCAATCTCTTCAGATTGAGCAGCATTGAGTATTACAGGGTTTGCCACAAACCCTAATACCATTATACCAGTTACCACGTATTTTAGGAGCTTCATTTTTACCTCCTTTTACGTGTGTTGGAATTTTAACTTTAAACATAAGTTCTGTCAAGCACCCGGCATTCCTAAAATAATCTCCTTGAAATGGCTTAATCTCCTCAAAAATTCTGGTAAAGTAAAACGGGACCATACTGCAAAATGGAGGGTATGCATTAGTTGTTCAATTTCCAAAGATAAAGAATTGTGATAGCATAAAGAATTAGATATTCAATCATTGCCCATAATGCCTGGAATTACAAGAAGGCAAGGGAAAAAGACAAGGCTGTATAGCTTATCTTTTGAGGAATGTGGGCAAAAAAGTCTCCTTAAAAGGAGGTAAAGTAGTGCTTGTAGGGGAGTACTCCAAGAAGCTATTATCAGAAAATTGTATTCTTCGAAAGTTCACCTCCTTTGTTTTTAATTCTACTCCAAGTATTCCCAAAATATTAACTTATTCTCTTTAATATCCTTGGTATTAGGATTCATTTGCGAATAACCTTTCCAATTACCAATCTTCCTTTTACTATCACTTTTGTCAGCTATATAGTTCCCTTACTTTCATATACTTTTTCTCCACGGGCTACTTCTGGGCCTGAGGGCCTATTTCACGTGCAATTTGGGAACATCTTTGCAAAATATTCCCTCTTATTCACCATGAATTTTATGTAGATATAGTATTGAACTGTCACTGAAACATTTTAGCATTAAAAAGTTTAAAATAATGAAACTAAAAAATCCAAATTTTTATAAACTCAATCTGGAATTAGCTCTGAGACCAGCTCTTTGAATTTTTTAAGTTGTTGGATATACAGCATCTCCAAGTCAGGGCTCTTTTTACGGATTATATATGAAGGATGCAAAACCGGAAATACCGTTATACTTCCATCTCTAATTTTTCTTGGAGTTCCCAGGACGGCTGTTACATTGACTTTCTCTCCGAGAAAATACCTGACAGAAGGATTTCCCATAGCAAGAATAAATTTCGGTTTAACTATTGATATTTGGGCTTCAAGCCACTCTGAACAGGCAGAAACTTCAGTTTTATTCGGAGCCCTAAAAGATTTTTTGCCAAACTTGTTTAGAAGTGCAACAGGTTTTCCATTTGCACCCGTCGCCAGTTCTACGGGAATACACTTTAAAACATTTGCAATGTACAAATCCCTTTCCCTGTCTATACCGGCTTCTTTAAGGGCATAATTTAAAAATTCACCCGCTCGCCCTACAAAAGGCTTCCCAAGTTTATCTTCATCAGGCCCTGGGGCTTCTCCCACTGCCATGATTCCCGAATAGGGATTTCCCCATCCAAACACAAATTTTTCACGGGTTCGGAAGAGAGGGCATTTCTTACAGTTGCTTGCTTTTTGTTCCAATAGGAATAGTTTTAACTTCTTATTAGAATCTGGGAGCCACACTCTGTCAAATCCAAGAACTTCTCTCCAGATTAAAACACGGGGGTCTTTCATTTTAACATTTTTATTATTTTTTCAACGATTTTTACTGCAAGAGTCTCTTTGGTCACATTCGAAAATTCTTCCAATCCTCCACTCTTATCCATTATGAGACCGCTGGAAAATTCAGAGCCCATGGCGCTTGCATAATTGCCTATTATAATATCCAGATTTTTCTCCTCCAATTTTTTCTTTGCGTAGTCTTCCAAATTATCAGTTTCGAGGGCGAATCCAACAAAGATTTGATTTTCACGCTTTAAAGGTGCAACAGTTTTTAAAATGTCTTTGGTTGGGAGAAGGGTAACTGTTAATCGATCTCCCTTTTTCGATTTCTTCGTATATTGAGACCCCGAACGATAGTCAGAAACAGCTGCTGCCATGATAAGTACATCGGCCTTTTCTACATATTTACGAACTGCTTCCAGCATTTCTTCAGCCGTTCTAACTCGAATGGTTTCGTCTCTACCATAAGGAGGGATGGAAGTTTCACCTACCACCTGAATTAAATTTCCACCATGTTCTTTAACAGCCTTTGCAATATAAAACCCCATCAACCCCGAAGACCTGTTCGTAATGACACGGACAGCATCTATGGGCTCCTCCGTTCTCCCGTAACACAAAAGAACTTTATAATCTTTTAATGGTGAACCTTTTAACACCGCCTCAATATCTTCGACAATGAACTCCTCTTTCAAGAGCCGACCACAACCGATCTCACCCGATGCCAGCACCCCTTTTTCTGGACCGGAAACAAAAGTACCTCGAAATTCTTTTAAGTACTCAACAGAACCTTGAATTTCAAGATTTAGCCACATCTCTTGGTGCATGGCAGGCGCAATTAGCAAAGGACCCTTAAAGGCAAGAACTGTTGAAGTTAGGAGATTGTCTGCCAATCCATATCTTATTTTAGATATGGTATTTGCGGTGCATGGTACTATTGCGATTAAATCAGCCCATCGGGCAAGTTCAATGTGAACACTCTTTCCTGTCTTCCAGAAATCCTCATCAGTGTAAACATCGCCGCTGATGGTAGACTTTACAAGAAGACGTGATAAAAATTTTTGAGCAGATTCGGTTAATATTGCCCTTACGCTGTGGCCTCGCTTTTCAAGGATACGGAGGACATTTATTGATTTATAAACGGATACACTGCCAGTTAGACCAATTACTATCTTAGCCACTTAGTTTTAACCTACTCTTCTGTAGCTTTTTCCTGCTCAAGCCTATATTTTACACCTTCGCGCAGAATCCTATACAACGCAAGTACCGTTGGCTTTGTGTCTTCGTCACTGAAACCAAGCCGGGCAGCAACTTCTCTTTCTTGCCTTGTATCGACTATAACCTTAGCAATCCTTGAGGCAAGCAAAACTACTAAATACCTGGAACCATATTTTTCTTTTAATTCATCCATAACTCTGAATTTACTTTTTACCATTCTTTCCCTCCTTCGAAACATTCTTGGCAAGCAAATCGGTTTCAAAATTTCTCTCTCTGCCAATATGGATCAATTGCCAATTTTTAAAATTTTTAAGCAAACTCAATGCTTCATCTCTTAACGGCTTAAGATTGCTGGCTCTTACCTTGTAAACACCATTGATGTGATTTACAAGAAGCTCCGAATCCGAATAGACTGTAATGTCGCCGCATCCGACCTCTTTAGCAGCCTTCAAGGCTTCTATTAAGCCGTGATACTCCGCCTCATTATTGGTCTTTATACCAAGATAAATACTTTTTTCAAGGATTTTCTTTCCCTCACAGTATATAATAAATCCACATCCTGCTTCACCAGGGTTACCTCTCGACGATCCATCAATAAAAAGTTCACACTTCCTCATAATAGTAAATTATACGTCCACAATTGGGACATCTTGAATATGGATGTTTCGACTTCAATTCTTGAACAAAGGATAGGGGCAAAACGCTATAACAGCCTGAGCAAATATAGTCCTTTTCCGTTTTCGGTGACTCATTCTCAATGACTCTACAAATTGCATAACTTCCATATTTTGACTGCAATTTAAGATATAATTGTTTCTCTTTTTCCGGTAGCTTTTCGAGAAGTATTTTTTTCTTCTCCTCGTTCATAGCCAGCCGATTTTCTATTTCTGCCAATTGCTGTTTTGAGATACTAACAGCGTTCTCAAGCTCCTTTTTCTTTTCTTCAAGAAATTTAGTTTTTTCAGGCAATTCTTTCTGCAATCTTTCAACCAATTCCATCTGTAAGAATATTTCTTCTTCCTTTTTAATCTTTTCCATGTTGGCATGTTCAATCTGAGAGATCATTGCACGATACTCTTCATTACTTTTTACCTGTCTCGATTTTTCCTGAAAATTCCTAATTTTTTCCTGAATTTCACGATGGTCCACTTCGAGTTCTCTCAACTTTATTTCTTCTTTTTTTAAACTTGCTTCCATTTTATCCTTTTCAGCTGCCAGTTTCTGAATTTCATTTTCAAGTTGCTGAATTTCTTGGGGCAAATTCACTTTCTTATGTTTCAATTCCTCTATTTCGCTATCAAGATTTTGTATTTGCACAAAAATTTTTAAAATTTCGTTCATACCGTAAAAATTTTACAATTGAGTCTTCGAATATTCAAGAAAATGGCAAAATTACGCAGAAAGTACCTCTTCTGCCTTGGCAATCAAGGAAAGAGTTTCCTCCTCTGAAGGAGACTCTGCGTAAATTCTTACAACTGGCTCGGTGTTCGATTTTCTAATATGAATCCATGCATCCTTTTTTCTTAGATAAACCCCATCGGTAAGGTCCACATTAAACCTCTTAAAAGCCTTTTCAAGCTTTTCCACGGGTAATTCCGAATAATACTTTACCTGTTTCTTCATCATGAAAAACTTCGGAATTGAAGAATAAATAGGGTATATGTTCTCTTCAGCCATTAGGGAAAGGATTATCGCAATACCGGTTAAAGAATCCCTACAGGCGTTTATCGCAGGAAAAATAACTCCTCCATTACCTTCTCCCCCAATAATTGCGCCTTTTTCAATCATCATCTTTACTACATTGGCTTCGCCAACGGCGGTGCGAAAAACTTTCACTTTATAATTTTCAGCAACGTGTTCCACTATCATAGACGTAGAGAGGTTGACAACAACATCGCCTTTTTTCTTGCCCAAAATATAGTAAGCACAAAGGGGAACAGTGTATTCTTCGGAAAGCAATCCTATGTCTCTGAATCCTACAAGAAGTCTGTCACCATCAGGGTCTGTGGCAAAGGCCACATCAGCATCTTTTTCGAAGAGTAGATTCTCGAGCTCCATTAAATGCTCCTTTTTGGGTTCAGGATTCCTTGTAAATTCTCCTGAATCATCACAATTGATACCAAAAACCTCGGCACCGAGTTCTTCAAGTAGTGTAGGTATAGCGTTATAAGCAGCACCGTTTATGCAATCACACACAACTTTAAACTTTCTCTTTCTTATAAGAGGCGCGTTAATAAATGGACTTGCCAAGATCTTCTCTATATGGTCTTTAATAGTGTTAACATTCTGCCTTAGTGGCTTGAATCCATCAAATCTTGACCAGGTAGGTTCTTCCTGAGCCAATTTTTCAACTTTCACAACATCTTCATTTGAGATAAAAAGGCCATTTCCGTTGGCAAACTTCAATGCATTCCACTCAATAGGGTTATGGCTGGCGGTAATCATTACCCCACCATCTGCTTTTCTTTCTCGGATTGCAAAGAGAAGAGTGGGGGTAGGTACCACTCCAAGGTCTATAACTTCCTTGCCAAGAGAAAGCAAGGTTGAAATTACTGCTAATTTTATTGCAACGCTATGTGGTCTTGTGTCTTGAGCCACAAAATACAATTTACCGCCGTTATGCCGTGCAAAAGCTGAAGTGTACTTGACAACAAGCGGTATAGTCAAGCCTTCCCCAACTATACCTCGAAGGCCTGATACCGAAAATAGTGCTCTATTTTCCATAATTAATAAAAAAGCTGGCGGGCGGACTCGAACCGCCAACCTGCGCATTACGAATGCGCTGCTCTGCCGATTGAGCTACGCCAGCTTTTTCAGTCTTATTAATGTGGTAACCTCTGCCTTTTCATTTTTTCCTTTACAACAGCTTGAGCAGCTGCGAGTCTGGCAATTGGAACACGGAAGGGCGAACAGGAGACGTAATCCATACCAACTCTGTGGCAGAACTCCACCGAGGACGGCTCACCACCATGTTCACCGCAAATACCAACCTTGAGATTCGGTCTTGTGGATCTACCCTTTTCAATGCCAATTTTAACAAGAGCACCTACTCCTTCCTGATCAAGTACCTGGAAAGGATCATCCTTCAAAATGCCAAGTTCTATGTATTTAGGTACAAATTTCCCGACATCATCCCTGGAAAAGCCAAAGGTAGTTTGGGTCAAGTCATTTGTACCGAAAGAGAAAAACTCGGCAGTCTGAGCAATCTTATCTGCAGTTACACAGGCTCTGGGCAATTCAATCATTGTTCCTACAGTATACTCTACCTCAATACCCTTTTCTTTCATCACTTCGGCGGCAACTCTATCAATAATTGCCTTCTGGTTATCCAGCTCATCTTTTAGCGACACAATAGGGACCATTATCTCAGGAATGGCCTTTACCCCTTCCTTTATACATTCGCATGCAGCCTCAAAAATTGCCCTTGCCTGCATCTCCGTTATCTCTGGATAAACGATGCCAAGACGACAACCTCTGTGACCAAGCATAGGATTAGCTTCTCGGAGAGCCTCAGACTTTGCAGCAATCTCTTCCACAGATATTCCCGTTTTCCTTGAAAGCTCCTCCATCTGCTCTTTTGTTTTTGGAACGAACTCGTGAAGAGGTGGATCCAACAAGCGAATCGTCACTGGGAAACCATCCATAGCCTTAAAGATTCCTTTAAAGTCTTCTCTTTGCATCGGTAGTAATTTTGCCAGTGCTCTTTCTCTTTCTTCCTTAGTCTTCGCCAGTATCATTTCTTGCATGGCATAAATTCTTTCACCCTCAAAGAACATGTGCTCCGTTCTGCAAAGTCCTATACCCTCAGCCCCAAATTTCCTGGCTCTTTCTGCATCCGCAGGAGTATCCGCATTAGCACGAACACCAATCCATCTGATTTCATCAGCCCATCTGAGGAGCTCGTTAAATTCCTCAAAAAGTTCAGGATCTACCGTTGGCACTTTGCCAAGCAAGACTTCACCCGTCGAGCCATCAATGGTAATTATATCTCCTTTCTTAACTACAACATCTCTTACTCTGAAGAGGTTATTTTCGTAGTCAACTTCAATCTCCTCGGCACCAACCACACAGGGCTTTCCGATACCCCGTGCAACGACAGCCGCATGGGATGTCATTCCCCCTCTTGCAGTAAGAATACCCCTCGATCTTGCCATCCCGCGAATATCATCAGGGGAGGTTTCATCTCTCACAAGAATGACAGGTTCTCCAGCCTCCGAGAGGTCAGCAGCTTCATCAGAATCAAATATTACCTTACCCCATGCAGCCCCAGGTGAAGCAGGAAGGCCTTTTGTAAGCACGACCTTCTCTGCCTTCGGGTCAATCATCGGGTGTAATAGTTGCTCAATCCTCCTTGGATCAACTCTTAAAACTGCTTCTTCTTTAGTTATCAATCCTTCTTTTACCATATCAACAGCAATCTTTACCTCCGCACGAGCACTTCTTTTCCCAACCCTGGTCTGAAGTATGTAAACTTTTCCTTTCTCAATAGTGAACTCGATATCCATCATGTCCCTGTAGTGTTTCTCGAGTCTGTCAAAAATCTCAAGTAATTCTTTATATGCTTGAGGCATGTCCTTAGCAAGCAACTGCAGTTTCTTTGGAGTTCTTATTCCAGCGACAACATCTTCACCCTGAGCATTAGGAAGATACTCGCCGTAAACCGTCTTCTCACCCGTAGATGGGTCCCTTGTAAAGGCTACGCCGGTTGCACAATCAAATCCCATGTTCCCAAATACCATTGTCTGAACATTACATGCGGTTCCCCATTCATCGGGGATCCTATGAAGCCTTCTGTATTCAATGGCCCTCTTATTGTTCCAAGATTTAAAAACTGCTTCAATTGCGAGCCACAGCTGCTCTACCGGGTCTTGGGGAAAGGGCTTTCCCGTAACTTTTTTGACTATGTCCTTATATTCCTCGACGAGTTCCTTTAATTCTTTTGTCGGAACTTCGAAATCTTCCTTAACACCTACTTCTGCCTTCTTGGCTCTTAGTCTTTCTTCAAAAAGGTTCCTATCAACACCAAGAACAACGTCTGAGAACATCTGAATAAATCTACGATAAGAGTCATAAGCAAATCGCTCATCGTTGGTCTTTTTTGCAAGCCCCTGAACCGATTGGTCATTTAGACCAAGGTTCAAAATGGTGTCCATCATGCCTGGCATTGATGTACGAGCACCAGACCTTACTGAAACAAGCAGCGGATTATCAACAGAACCAAAGATCTTTCCTGTCAAATTCTCCAATTTCTTCAGATTTTCTCTAACCTCCTCTTCAAGACCCGGAGGAAAAGTTCCATTTTTGAAGTAATATACACAAGCTTCCGTTGTAATCGTAAAACCCGGTGGGACTGGAATGCCAATATTAGTCATCTCATGGAGGTTGGCACCTTTACCCCCAAGCAAATTCTTCATGTCTTTGTTGCCTTCAGCTTTTCCGCCTCCAAAAAAGTAAACATATTTTTTCGCCATTGAAAACCTCCTTTGTTTTAAATTATAAATTCCTCGCCGCGTACACTCAACAAAGAGATAATAAAATTACTTCAAGAGAATCTTAACAGGTTCATTGTCACCAGAGACAATTATATAAATTCCTCTTGCCCATCCATAGGTGTCGAAGAAATACAAGTCACCATCCAATTTAGCTCGGTATGGCAATCTTCTCATTGAGAGGTCGTATACTTTTGGTTCTTCGGGCGCATCCACGTAAATTCTCTCGCCAACCTTCGCGGGATTCGGAAAAACCCGAAAAGACTCTCTTTTAAGATAAGGAAAGAGAGGTTTCATCAGCATAATGCCCTCCTGCCCTCCAACTACAAAAGTTCCGTCATCCATTATCTCCATCACATCCCTGACGCGGTAATACTGCTCATTAATAGGAGTAAATGGAGAATTTAAACTGGTAAAGGAGTAAACCAAAGAGTCGTTGTAAACCAATTGAATCGCTGAATCCGTTAGCGCAACCACGAAATTTTTGTAAAATTCAATATCTCTCACATAACCAGTTGAAATCCTTTTTACGTCTCTGCCACTATAAACCAGCAGTCCACCGCTTGTCCCAATGTACATCTTCTCGCCTCTGCTCTTTACAACACTCACCAGAGAAGAATTCAAATCCGAAGGATTAAGCCTCAAAACCAAATTTCCCGAAGTATCTATAATTATAAGTCCTTCATTTTCAGTCCCTATAAGGTAGCGGTCATCCCCTGTCTGCTCGACAAAGAATGGATAATTTACTTTAAATACTTCCTCTGCTATAAAGAATGAACCATATTTGTGAATCCTGTATATTCCATCCTGCCAGAGAGCTACGAGAGTATCCTTTGCAATGGAAATATGGGATATAATCCTCGTTGGTAACTCATTTACAATATGTTGAAGACGACCGGACCTATCAAAAACATAAATTCCCGGGCTGTTTGTCGAATATAACCCAACCCAAATTTTACCAGAATCATCAATATCTATGCTTCTTACCGCATGATCAATACCTTTTAATCCCTCACCATAGTGAAATTCCTGGCCATCAAAAATTAAAAGTTTTGAAGGTAGAGAAATGGAATCCGAAGTCCAGGCAAGGATGCCCGCCGCTATAATGCCGTCCTTAAATTTAAGTGATGTAACAAGATTGAACAATGTGGGGCTACCGAAAGAATAAACTCTACTTCCGTCAAAATACCTCCATGGAGGCCCATAGTAAGAAAACTCACGATTAGATGTGAAAAAGGTAAAGATGATTCCTGAATCACCCAAGGGAATAATGCAAGCGGACGGATAATTTAAAATTTTTCTCAAACTTCGATTTTCAAACAAAAAGGTTCCCCAGTTGCTTCCAAGATATACCTTGTTATCATCTTTAACAGCAGTATATACAGAACCTGCATCAAAAATTAAAGTTGTTTCAGCAGAAGCAAACACGAGCTTAGATCCCGTAGAATATAGAATACCATCATCCAACTCTTTCGCTATTCCAAACCCTCCGTAATTTAAAGGAACATCAATCCGGAAAGTGCTGTCGGGTGTCCAGCCGTAAATATTTGTTGGTGTTACAATGTAAGCAAAATCCTTACCTTTTTCAATAAATTTAACTGAGTCACGTATAACCAGGGGTGGGTAAACCCTATCGTCCTCTGGATTAAGGTTCCCACCGGTTTTTAAAACAAACAACCCGTAATCTGTACCAAGTAAAAAATAGTCTTCATCGAAATATTTAATTATTTTGGCCTTGCGTAATGTGATTATTGGCAAATCATAGGCTTCAAAAATATCTGAGGCTTTTCTTTTAACCTGTATTCCAGCATCCCTCACAACAACCCACAAATTTCCTTCACTATCTTCATCTACATCCAGCACATAGTTACTTCTCAAACCATTGGCAGTGGTGAATACCCTGTAAGAAAAACTAAAAAAACTATCAGAGTGGGAAATCGTCGATGGTGCAAAACTTACCACACCACCTACGGTGGCAACAAATATCGTATCCGAAGCTTTTACCGAGGAAAAGGCATTGTTGAAATTGGTAAGATATTGAGAACTGAAGACATAAGAAAATAGAAGAAATGCAAGTGGCATGTGGAAATATTAAAGCAATCAACATGCATTAGCAAAAACAATCTAACGAAAAAACAGCATTATAATTTACTCACTATGTTAGTCTTCATTACTCTTTTAGCATTAACTTTAAACGGTGGTGAAAAGTTGGGGCGCATAAACATGGAAGATGCCCTGAAGAGAAATGGATTTATAGCAATAAAGAGTAGCGAAAGCCACTTTCCCGCAATCTACAAAAAAATCAAAAACCAAAATGAACCAATGTACATCACCATAGACCCGCTTCTTCACGGAGTCCACCTTATCTACGACTTCACCCTGAGAACCCTTGAAACAGAACAATTCTATTCCGATTTAAAAACAATGCTCCTGAAACTCGACAGCAGGTTTAGAGAATTGAAAAATGTCAAAAATCGGCATATAAAAGAAACCTCGCTTACAAACCTTGCCTACGTGGAGGTTGCTTTAAAACTTCTTGACCCGAAATTTAGCCTTGATAAGGACGTCAAAGATGTTGTTGAAGCAGAAATAAATTTGATTTCTGAACATGCTGGATTTGACACTTCAAGAGTATTGAAGGTTTTTGAAGACTACTCCCAGTATGTTCCCCGAGGGCATTATACAAGGACTGATACTCTTAAAAGATACTTCCTAAGTATGATGTGGCTTGGAAGGATGCCTTTTTACATTTTCCCTGATACTGAAAATCTCGATCGCAATATTTTTCTTACAAGATGTGCCATTTTGATGGCACAGGCAATATCAGAGGATTCAGAGATCCAGAAACTCTACGAGCGGATTTACGAAATCACATCTTATCTGGTGGGAAAAAGCGACGACCTGAACTTTGTAGAATTAATACCTTTAATAGAAAAGCAATTCCCAGACTTTCCCGTCGGTTTTTCCGACGACTCGCAGATTCTAAATTTTATGAAAAAAGCGTCAAAACTGAGAAAACCATCAATTTATTCAACCTGGTTTAGGGACATAGACAATCCAGAAGAAATCCTTTTATCTTGCAAATTTATGTCCCAGAGGTTTATACCAGATTCATACATATTCCAAAACCTTGTTTATGCAAAGGTTGGAACAGCCTCAAAGCCGAGGCTCTTCCCAAGGGGATTAGATCTACTTGCGGTTCTTGGCAACGATAGAGCAAAAGATATTTTACTTAATTTTTACAATGAAGGGCAGTATAAAAACTACACGAAAATGCTGGACAGCCTCCAGAAATGGGCGCAGGCAATAAAAATTGAAGAATGGCACCAAAATGCTTACTGGCACTGGCTTTATATAATTAAAACCTTAAACGAAACTCCCCGTTTTCCCCCTTTCCTCAAGGTCAACGTCACCGCCTACCGGGACAAACTACTGATTACGCAACAAGGTTTCTGGGCAGAATTAAGGCATGATACCATTCTTTATGCAAAACAGAGCTACACTGCAAGGGTTACAGGCATAAGACCGGAACCAGTTTTTCCTGATGTGATAGTAGAACCTGTACCCCAAAGCTATCGTGAGATAATAAGATTCCTTGAATCTTTCAAAAACAAACTTGTTTCTTATGACTTTAAAAATGAAACCATATCTGAAAAAATTGAAGAACTAAAAGAGTTAACAGAAATGATCCTTGAAGCCTGCGAGCTTCAGACAGCAAATAAAAAGTTGCCTTTAAACAAAGCCAAATACCTCTACTCCTTCGGAGAAATACTGGAAAGAATTTACACTTTTCCTTCATCATTCACTCAAAATGAAGAGGATACTCTATTGCCCTTAATAGCGGATGTACATACCGATGTAAATTCCGGCCTCGTCCTGGAAGTTGCTGTTGGTTTTCCGCTGGAACTTTACATTCAAGGTGACGGGAAAATATTTAAAGGAGCCATGTTCTCATACTACGAGTTTAAGCAGCCCATGAAAGATAGACTGACAGACAAAGAATGGCAGGAAAAAGCAAACTCTGTTCCCTTTGAAAAGTGGATTTCTTTTATCGCGGAGTAAATTTCTTGATAAGTTCTCCGAGATTCAACGTCAATCCTTCCACAAAGAAAGCGGTTCTTCCATTAAGAAGCAGAGCAAAGGAAGGTTGCTTACGAAATCCTGCCTTTTTTAGTTCTTCTGAATCAATTTTGACGACATCACCCTCAAGCCCATTCTCTTTAAGATAAGAATAAGCTGAAAGTGTGTCTGCCGTAAGGACTATCAATTTCCCACTAAAGCTTTGAAGGTCTCTCAATGCGGAATTCAACGAAGACTTGGAAGCCTCAGATGTAAGATCAAGCCACGCAATTAAAAAATTACCCCTTTCCACTTCACAACCGCCCAAAACCTCTTTCAACTTCTCCAGATTAATTTTTCTGACCACCAAATCACCCTCTTTCATTAACTCTATAGGAATTGAGACATCAAACCTGATTGAAGTTATACTATCTTTAGCCACCACAAACTCCCGACTTTTACCAAACACATCTCCCCATGCATTTCTAAAACCATACATCAGGTAATATCTTCCCGCTTCAAGTTCAAAGATCACGCATGTATCCTGAGAAACACCCTCAACATCAAGTCCTGTGGGATAATCCTTGAAAAATTGAACTGAATAATTGTAATAATAATTGAAATCAGAGGTAACGTTAACGCCGTTCCTGTAAAAAGCCACTACCACCTTGCCCTTTTCAAGCTTTTTAGGGATTTTTCTTTCCAGTGTAAAAACTTTCCATCCGTCAACGTAATATTGAACACCCTTTAAATCATCGGTGAGTTTTGCAGGAATACCGAAAGTTCTTAAAACAGCAGAAATAAAGATGTATATTTCCCTATCACTTCCCTGTTTTAGCATAAGAGTCTGCACAGGGTTTTGCAAAGGTTTATAAAACTCTCTGGTGTTAACCCTCTTTATATTGTCCAGAACCCATTTTAGAAAAGCCCGG
>JASEFR010000012.1 GCA_030019025.1 bacterium | reverse complement strand
AGATTTGGCTGCGAAAGAAAAAGGGGGCCTGCATGGGCCCCCTTTTTCTTTCGCAGAGAAGACTTTTTATTCAGTTTTAGTTTTAACCACCATTACGGGTTTGCCTTTGTAGTACCCACAATTCGGACAAACGGTATGTGGAGTTATTGGTTCTCCACAGTTAGGACAGGTGACAACTGTTTTCATTTTTACTTTGTAATGTGTCCTTCTTTTTCTTGAACGTGCCCTTGAATGTTTTCTTTTCGGTGCCGGCATCTTAATCCTCCTTTGGAAGTTTGAAAATTATAATGAGATTTTTGCGTAAAATCAAAGCAATTTCTAATATTGTTGTTTAGAGTGAATTTGCTTTGTGATTTTGGACCTTTACAGGTTGAAAATACGAACTGCTTAACTTAAAATAAGAGAACTTCAGGAGGTAAACCATGGCGCACAAAAAAGGAATGGGTTCATCGAAAAATGGAAGGGATTCTATTTCCAAGAGACTGGGTGTTAAGAATTTTGAGGGGCAGTTTGTTAAAGCTGGAAACATTCTGGTAAGACAAAGGGGCACAAAGTTTCACCCTGGTTATAACGTCGGTCTTGGCGCGGATTATACTATTTACTCCCTCATTGACGGTTACGTGAAGTTTGAAAGGAGAAAAAATAAAGTTTTTGTGTCCGTTTACCCTCAAGCTGAATAGTTGAGTTAGATCTAATCATCACCGCTTGGTTTAAGATCTAAAATTTTGAGTTCAAAGATCGGGGTTTCATTTTCTATTTCATTTTCTCTTAAGTTAATAGAGAAAGCCAAGTCTACTTTTTCACTTTCAGATAATATCTTCAACTTTTCCTGTCCGTTGAAGTAAATTGCCCTTAACTTTACCTCTGGACCATTTATCAAAAAGGATACATGCTTTTCTCTGTGTATTTTGATGCTTGACCTGTCTGCAGAAACTCCTTTAAGAACGAAAACCGGTTCGGGATTACCTACACCAAAGGGGGAAAGTAATTTATAATATTCAGTAATATTCTCCCTTAAATCACGGAGCTGAACTTCCCCGTCAATTTCCAAAGCGGGTTCGAGATCCAAACCACTAAGAAGTTCTGAGGCGTACAGGTTCAAATCTTCTTTAAATTTTTCAAAGTTCTCCCTTCGGATTTTTAAACCACAGGCCAGTTTGTGTCCACCAAAAGACTCAAGATAGTCGCTAAATCTTGAAAGAGTGTCATGCATATCAAACTCTTCTATGCTTCTACAGGAACCCCTTCCGATATCTTGTTCAAAGGTGACAAGGATCACCGGCCTTCTAAATTCTTCCACAAGTTTTGAAGCCGCTATACCTATAACTCCATAGTTCCATCTTTCTGAGGCCAGAACAAGGACGTAATTTTCTTTCAAATCAAGTTTAAGGGCCTGCTCCATTGCTTCTTCAAAAATTACTCTTTCCTCTTCCCTTCTTTTATTATTGAGTCTTTGTAAATTCTCTGCAAGAATAAAGGCTTTTTCGTCATCCTCTGTAATGAGCAGTTCGAAAGACTCATTGGCATGGGATATCCTACCTGCTGCATTGATTCGTGGGGCCAGGATAAAGGAGATGTGAAAAGGATTTATTTCGCCGTCAGAAATTCCGGCAACGAACTTTAAAGCATTAATTCCGGCTTTATTTGAATTGGTTAAGACTTCGAGTCCCTTTTTAACAAAGATTCTATTTTCTTTGACGAGTGGAACCATGTCACCAACCGTTCCCAAGGCCACAAGGTCGAGGTCATTGTATAGCTCCTCTGGATCTTCGTCAAAATAGGTATAGAGTGCTTCAAGAAGTTTGAAAGCAACCCCTACACCTGCGAGGTTTGGATCGGGGTAGACCTCTAACTTCGGGTTTAAAATAGCGTAGGCTTCGGGTAAAATGTATTTTGGCGTCCTGTAGTCTTCTTCTAATTTGGTAAGGTTTTTGTGAACAAACTTTTTAATGATTTTTGGATTGCTGATGTTGGCTCTTTTGGGTTCGTGATGATCAGTTATAATAAGGTCTAATCCTTTGAATTTAGCAGTGTATGCAGGACCAAAGGCCGAAATACCTGTATCTACCGTTAAAATTACTTTAAAGCCTTCTTTTGCCGCTTTCTCTATTGCTTTTTGTGAGACACCATACCCCTCAGTAGCCCTGTGGGGAATGTAATGGTCTACATAAAACCCCAATCTATCCAGTCCGCGAAAGAGTAAAGCGGCACCACTTATACCATCCACATCGTAATCACCATGAATTAGGACCTTTTCCCTCTTCTCAAGGGCTTCTGCGAGTCTTTCTACAATTCTTGTAACGCTTTTTAATTTAAATGGGTCATAGAAGGTTCTTTTGTGTGCATATAGAAATTCTTCTGCAGCCTCGGGCGTTATTTTTCGTGTGGAGAGAATAATAGAAATAATCTTAGGATAGTCGTACCACTCCGGTGGAAACTCCTGTTTGCGGTAACGCCATTTCATATTAATAATTTTCAAGTTTTAACTATATTCAATCAATCTTTTGCCCTATAATTATACACATGCCATTAAAACCCGGTAAAGTACCACCTGATTTGTTAAAATTGGCCCTGGAGAAGTTGGAAGTGAGTTCTGAAGATATTCTCATAGGGCCGAGATACGGTGTTGATGGCGCAATTGTTAAGGTAAAAAATCCTCATCTTGCCCTGACTTCTGACCCCATAACTTTCACGTCCAAGGATAGCGTTTATTATCTTATGGCTTGTAACATTAACGACCTCATCTCCATGGGAGCCAGGCCTCTGTATCTCAGTGTGAATTTACTTTTTTATGAAGGAGCCACTGAAGAGGAGGTTTTAAATACCTTTGAAGAGTTGGGAGCCTACTCAAAGAAATTTAATGTTTCGGTAATAACTGGCCATACCGAGGTAACGCCCGGTCTAAAAAGTACTATTCTTTCAGGATTTATGGTGGGTCAGGTTGTTAGGGAGGTTTCTCCTGAAAAGATTAGAGTGGGGGACGTGATAGTTCAAGTTAAAGGCGTTGCCATTGAGGGTACGAGTATAATTTCCCGAGAAAAGCAAGACGAACTTGTAAAAGTTTTTGGAGAACCCTTTGTAAAAAGGTGTCAAGACTTTCTGTATGATCCTGGGATTTGCCTCTTTGATGTTGGTATTAAGTTGATTGAAAACTATGAGATTCACAATCTTCACGACCCAACGGAAGGTGGAATCGTCACCGCTCTATTTGAATCTATACAGGCTTCAGGGCTTGGGGCGTTTATTGACGGAGATAGAATTATCATTTATAGTGAAACGAAAAAACTCTCAGAACATTACCGCATTGACCCCTTGGGACTTATAGCTTCGGGTTCGCTAATTGTCTTTACAGAAAAAAGGGAAGCGGAGCGTATTTGCGATGACCTTAGAAGAGAAAATATACCAGCGGAGATAATCGGGGAGGTAAGAGAAAAAGAGGCGGATATTTTAATTAAAAAACAACAAGTTTTGAAAAAATTGGCGCCATTTGAAAGGGACCAAATACTGGAGGTATTGGGATGAAAATTTTATTGATGCTTTCCTTATTGTCTGACTTCCAACTTCTCTTTTCTACTCAGGGATTTGGTGAACTGAGAAAGTTTGGAGGCACGCTTAAGAGAAGAAGTGCTATGGGCAAAATAAGTATGGAGTCCGACATCTTTCAGTGGGGGAGGATCAGACTTGTTATCTACGGTTTTGAAAACATCTGGATGGGCCGGGATGTGGGGCCTATACAGCTTGATCCTCAGGAGGCCGACTATTTGCTGGGAGGCGGGTTCAAAACAATAAGCAATGATAAGTGGTACGCAATTTTTCTTGATCATACCTGTTATCACAAGATTGATACTTTTGTAGATAGAAGCCTTTATTGGAATAAACTTAAGTTTGTTTTTAGCAATCGCAACTTAAATCTTAAAACGGAGCCACGTTTTTTTTATTACCGTCTGGAGATTGGTTCATACCTTCGTCACGAGAAGATCCCTTGGTTAACTGTTGGAAACCCAAACCAGTTCGATTTATTGTTTAATCTGTTTTACGTCTATCCGGTTTCAAACACAGTTATGCCATTTTTAGATGTAAGTTTTTACAGTGGCTTGACTTTGGACTATAATTTAACACCTGAAATTGAAGTGAATAGTGGGTTATTGTTGAGTGGTATTAGTAACGAGGGAATGATTTATTTAGGTTTTAGGCCTATAGACCGAAAAGGTTATAGAGAGGCAGAGGGTGTGATATACCTCGGGTTAAAAGTTAAATTTTAGGAGGTAAGAGATGGGAAGGCTGTTTACGTCTGAGTCGGTTACAAAGGGGCATCCAGATAAGATTTGTGACCAGGTTTCCGATGCCATTCTTGATGCTGTTTTAAAGGATGATAAAAAAGGTAGGGTTGCCATAGAGGCCCTCACTACGAGAGGGCTTGTAATGGTCGCCGGTGAGCTTACCACCTCTACATACGTAGAAATCCCCGAGGTGGTAAGGGAGGTTATTAAAAAGGCTGGATACGTGAGGCCTGAGTACGGGTTTGATTATAAATCTGTTGCGGTAATAACTTCCATTCAGGAACAATCCCACGACATTGCCATGGGTGTTGATGTTGGCGGCGCGGGTGATCAAGGTTTAATGTTTGGCTACGCTACCGATGAAACACCGGAGCTAATGCCCTTACCTATTGTTCTCGCTCACAAACTGGTCAAGAGGCTTACTGAGGTGAGGGAGAATGGTATTCTCCCCTATTTGAGGCCCGATGGAAAGTCACAGGTCACCGTTGAATATGATAATACTGGTAAGCCTTTTAGGGTTAATACTGTGGTCCTTTCAGCTCAGCACGATGAAGAGGTGAAAGTAGAAAGGCTTCGCGAGGATTTGAGGGAACTGGTTATTAATCATGTTATTCCTGAAGAGTTGAGGGACCGTGAAATGAAGTGCTACATCAATCCGACGGGCAGGTTTGTTCAGGGTGGTCCCGTTGCAGATACGGGTGTCACGGGAAGGAAGATAATGGTGGATACCTATGGTGGGTTTGCGAGGCACGGAGGAGGTTGTTTCTCGGGAAAGGATCCGACGAAAGTGGATAGGTCTGCAGCATATATGGCGAGGTATATTGCAAAGAATATTGTGAAAGCGGGTATCGCAAAAAAGGTGGAAATCCAGCTGGCTTATGCTATTGGTGTTGCGGAACCTGTTGCTATTTACGTTGATACTTTTGGCACTTCTGAATACCCTGAGGAGCAGATTGTTAAAGCAATAAGGAAAGTCTTTGACCTCACACCTCGTGGAATAATTGAAAAACTTGACCTTTTGAAGCCCATATACTATAGAACTGCAGTTTACGGTCATTTCGGAAGGGAGGAGGAAGGATTTACGTGGGAATTTGCCGATTCCACCAAAAATCTTTTAGAGGCTTTAAATGACTGATTATAAAATTAGAGATATTAGCCTTGCCGATTCCGGACTTAAAAAGATTGAATGGGCATCAACACGGATGAGGGTTTTGAGAAAGTTTGTAGAGGAATTAAAAGATGCACACCCTCTTTCCGGAATACAAATTTCTGCCTGCTTACATGTTACATCAGAGACAGCTAATCTTGTGATTGCGTTGAAAGAACTTGGTGCAGAGGTTTACCTTTCGCCCTCCAACCCCCTCTCTACACAGGATGATGTTGCAGCGTCACTGGTCAGAGATTTTGGTATCAGCGTATTTGCGGTCCATGGCGAAAGTAGAGAAAGTTACTATGAAAATCTTGATATAGTGGCTTCAAGGTCGCCGGAAATTATAATGGATGATGGCGCAGATCTTACTACACTTGTTCATGAAAAGAAATTGTATCATAATATAAAGGGAGGAACAGAAGAGACCACGACGGGAGTGATTCGTATTAAGGCAATGGAAAAAGATGGAGTTCTGAAGTTTCCTGTTATTGCGGTTAATGAATCCCAAACTAAACACCTTTTTGATAACCGCTACGGCACAGGTCAATCAACGATAGACGGGATATTAAGGGCAACTAATATATTGCTTTCCAGTACTACGATGGTTGTTGCAGGCTATGGTTGGTGTGGAAGAGGAATTGCCATGAGGGCAAGGGGTATGGGTGCAAGGGTAATAGTGACCGAAGTCGATCCCATTAAAGCTCTCGAGGCCTTTGAAGATGGCTTTATGGTTATGCCTATGGAAGAGGCTGTGAAGTTTGCTGATGTCGTAGTTACTGCAACAGGTTGTAAGGATGTTGTAACCGCAAAGCATTTTGAAGTCATGAAAGATGGTTGTATATTGGCCAATGCAGGTCATTTTGATGTTGAAGTGAATGTGAAATATCTTTACGAAAATGCCGCTAAGATTGAAAAAATAAGGGAGAATCTTGAGAAAGTTATTTTAAAAAGTGGAAAAGTTGTTTATTTGTTGGCTCAGGGAAGGTTGGTTAATTTAGCCGCGGCAGAAGGACACCCCGCGGATGTGATGGACCTTTCCTTTTCCAATCAACTTCTCGCGGTTCTTTACCTTTTAGAAAATTCGGGGAAATTAAAATCTGGAGTTTTCACACTACCGGATGACCTTGATCGTAAAGTTGCTGAATATAAATTGAAAACCCTTGGAGTTTCAATAGACAATTTAACAGATGAACAGAAGAAATATTTAAAATCTTGGGGGGAAGGGACATAGGAGGTACTTATGAAGCTTGCTATTCTCTTACTTTTGTGGCAAGCATCCCCAGTAAATGTTAGGGCCTATGATACACCTAACGATGCTGGGGGAAGCATTACAGTAACCTGGGGATTGGACACTACCTGGGCGGTAAGCAAGATAGAAATCTACAGAACCCAGGACCCCAACGTTCCCGATACATTAATTGAGACCCTTTTTAAAGTGGAAACTCAGTTTCAAGACTTAGGAGTTGTCGATAAAACTCCTTATTATTACAGGGTACAAATCTATCAGGGAGACTCGTTGATAGCGGAGGGTAAAACTACTCAGCCTGCAATAAGCACAGCGCAGTGGTTTAATTCAAGAAGACTTTCTGTTTTAATTATCCTCATATTTTATACTGCCTTCCTTATCTACTTCATTATGAGGGCGAGAGTGGATAAAAATCTCTTCATAAGGAAAATCGCGGGGCTTGAAGCCATAGACGAGGCTGTGGGGCGTTCTACGGAAATGGGCCGACCTATTCTCTACGTTATGGGTCTTGGTTTTATAAGTGATATTCCGACGGTAGCTTCTCTTGCTATATTGAAAAGGGTAGCTTACAAGGCCGCGGAATACGAAGCAGATGTTATTGTCCCTTGCTACGATCCCATCGTAATGGTTGCAGCACAGGAAACGGTAAAAGAAGGTTATATAGAAGCGGGAAGACCTGACCTTTACAAGGAATCTAATATCTATTACCTTACATCTGATCAGTTTGGTTATGCCGCTGGTGTGGACGGTATTATGATGAGGCAGAGACCTGGTGCGGTTTTTCTTCAAGGATATTTCTACGCAGAATCTTTGATCCTTGCAGAAACGGGCCATTCAATCGGAGCCATTCAAATTTCTGGAACTACCGCGGTTACTCAGCTTCCTTTCTTCATAGCCTCAACGGATTACACCCTTATTGGGGAAGAGATGTATGCTGCTAGCGCCTATCTTTCCCGAGATGCCCTTTCGCTTGGTACGATAAAGGGTGAGGACTACATCAAGATGGTTCTTGTTATAATTATCTTTATCGGCTCTCTGATGGAGACCTTTGGGATTGGAAACCATATGCTGGTGAACTTTTTCAACATTTTTTAGGAGGGGATAATGAAAAAAGAGATCCCACTTGCAATAACCTTTATTTCAGGGTTTTTACTCGTCCTTGCCTTGTTCATACCCCACAAGCCCTTTGGAAATCTTGAAGAGATATTCAACGACTGGTACATAATAGTCTCCGGTTTCACTATGCTACTTGGAATTGATAGCCTTTTAGGATATAATTTTGGCAAAATAAGGCGCAAAGAAAAGGATGCTCCTTACGCTCTCATTTTAATTTTGAGTTTCTTTCTAACCCTGCTCTGGGGAGTAATTGAGATTATTAGAACTCCTGAACACAATCCATTTTCGCCTTCATCAACCTTTTCCAGATATTTTTACAATTCGATTTTTGTACCACTTCAGTCTACGATGTTTGCAATTTTATCTTTTTTCATAGCCAGTGCAGCTTACCGGGCATTCAGAGCAAAAGAATTTAATTCGGCACTGCTTCTGGTTTCGGCGGTAATAGTGATGTTAGGCAGGATTCCTCTTGGTCAGGGTGCTGCTCCTTACGTAATTACTATCATTTTCCTGATATTTGCATGGTATTTTTACTCAGAAGCTGTAGGAATCACGGAGACAAGAATAAAGCTTATTTACATTTTGGTTGCTATTCTCTTTGTCGTTTTGATATACCCTATCGGATGGGTTTATCTGAGACAGCACATACCTTCCTTTTCCGATTGGTTGATGAACGTGCCCCAGATGGCTGGAAAGAGAGGCATCATGATTGGAATTGCTCTGGGTGGTATAGCTATGTCTATAAGAATAATTCTCGGCATAGAGAGAACTTATATGAAATAGGGGGATAGAAGATGAGAGAATTTTTTGAGAAACTTTCAAGGATTGATAGGAGAATAATTTATCTTACCGTTTTCCTCGCCACAGCAATTCCTATTTTGACAAAGATAACAATGAAAATTGAGCCTCTTCCTGAGGTAGTGAAGGCTTATAACTATATCGAGAGTTTGCCCGAAAGCACAATAGTGATGGTTTCTATTGATTACGACGCTGCAAGTATGCCTGAACTTCAACCCATGTTGGAAACTTTCTTGCACCATGCATTCCGCAAGAATCTAAAGGTCATAATGCTTGGTCACTGGCCTTTAGGTCTTCCTCTCGGTCAACAGGCGTTGGAAGATTTGGCAAAGAAATACAACAAAGTTTACGGTGTAGACTATGTTTTTCTTGGATATCGTCCCGGTGTAGCTGCTGTTATTATAAATATGGGCAAGGAGATACGGAATGTGTTTTCAACTGACTACAAATATACGCCAATAGATTCTCTTCCGCTTATGAGAAGAGTAAAGAATTATAAAGATATTAAGCTTCTTTTTGGTCTTGAGGCGGGTGCAGTAGGTGATTCCTGGATCCAGTATGGATATGCAAGGTATGGATTACCTATAATCCTCGGGACCACTGCAGTTATGACCCCTGATTACTATCCCTACTTGCAGGCAAACCAGGTCATATCGGTCATTGGAGGATTGAGAGGGGCGGCGGATTATGAGACCCTTGTGGGAATAAAAGGACAGGCATCTATTGGAATGCTTCCACAGTCAGTAATACACCTGGTAATTATTGCTTTTATAATAATTGGTAATATTGGTTTTCTTGTTTTAAGGAGGACAAAGAAATGAGCAACATTATCTGGACGTGGATAGCTGCCTTTTTCACCTTAGCTATTTTGTCCTTTCTTTATAAGGACAATCCTTTTTATAAGTTTGCCGAACATGTTTATGTTGGGAGTTCGGCAGCCTTCATGGTTTTGTATGTCTGGGTTTTTGATGCCTACCCAAAGCTGGTTATTGGTTTTACTGAGAAAGTGGGCGTTCAGAGATACCTCTTAATAATTCCTTTGATTCTTTCTCTCTTTATTCTTTTGAGATTTATAAAGCCTTTGTCCTGGCTTTCCCGCTGGCCGATTGCTTTTACCGTGGGTATGGCTGCAGGTCTTGGTATTACAGGCTTGACACAGGGATTTTTAGTACCACAGGTTCAGGCTTCAATACTCCCACTCTTTGTAAAGGGCTCAACAGCGGGAGAGACTATTCTCTACACTTTTAACAATTGGATTATTGTTTTGGGCACAATATTCACCATTCTATATTTCTACTTTTCACGGGAGCACAAAGGAATATTGGGTGTTTCTTCGAAAGTAGGCATAACAATCTTAATGATAACCTTTGGCGCATCCTTTGGTTACACGATAATGGCTCGTATTTCTCTTTTAATTGGTAGAATATACTTCTTACTTCATAACTGGTTAAAGCTGGTTTAATGAGGACGGTAATTTTTCTCTTTGCTTTACTTTTTTCGATTGACAGAATCACCAAATACCTTGTCGTAAAACTTCTTCCTTATGGCGCGGAAGTAAATGTAATTGGAGAGTTTGTGAAAATTACCCATGTCCGAAACCCACATTCACTATGGAGTATTTCCCTCGGGCGGAATTTTCCCTACGTGATTCTTGGTTTAATTGCTGTGGTTTTTCTCACTGCTTTGATTTTAGATTCTATTAAGTCAAAGAACGTTTTTAATGCTAACCTTTTCGCGGTAATCCTGGCAGGGGTTGCTGGCAATATTGTAGACAGGGTCCATTTTAAAGAAGTGATAGATTTTATTGACATTGGCCTTTCGCCCACCTTAAGGTGGCCTGTTTTTAATGTTGCAGACTCTTGTATTTCGATAGGACTTGCCATTTACTTTATAATGGTATTAAAAGAGTATTTTACCAAAAGGAGTCAAAAATGAGGTTGTTGCTCTTAATTGTAACATCATTAACAAACCTTTATACGGGTGTTCCGTACGGTGATCAGCTGGACTTAAGAGGTTTGCCATTCCTCGATTCTTTTGGAAAATATTATGTATCCTTTACATTTAATAGTGCCTTAGTAAATGAATATAGGTATCAGTACCTTTATGATTCCTACAACAACACCGTTGGAAGGCAGATTACATACGAGAGAAACAATTATTACCTTCTTAAGCCAAGTTTGTCTTTAGGGTACGCTTTTTTGGGGGTAAAAACCTACCTTTATTTAAGGGGGGTAGCAGATTTAAACTACCTTTATGAAAAAATTCAATATAATTCAAGCTACTTGGTCGAGGATACTATAAGGGAAGAGAGGAAAGGTGACATCTTTGAGGGTGGCTTTGCAGTATCTCTCAATATTGCGGGCTTTAATGTGGCGACAGGGATTGGCTTGATAAACAAAAATTCTCCTACTTTGATTCAGAGATCTGTAAGAGCATTGGGTGCGGCCGGATATTCTTCTAAGTCTTTCGGTGTTTTAGTTCAACTTTTAACAAAGGTGAAATTCCCTGATGAAAACTTTTATTCACTGCCTAATCAATTGGTCTTCTCTGGATATTACAACCCCGCTGTTAAATCAGGGGCTAAAATTCATTTTGACCTTCTTTACAAACGATTTTCGAAGATTAACGCAGCACTTAAAGATTACTGGGTGGGATCTTTGGAAATATCCCATGCGTTTCGTGACATGGCTTTTTTGAAAGTTGGCGGTTTGTTAGAAAAGAGTTTTGTCGATGACACTTATATTCCAGGAATTGACTTTGCCCTCGGATATAAGATGAGTCCCTTTTATTTTGAATTGAGCGTATGTAAGACCTTTATCAGTTATTCACAGGGTAGTGAACTTATTGAGGAAAATCCTTTAAAAATTCGTTTTGATATCAAAATAGCAGACTAAACTTTTTGGGGGGTGAAAAGTATGTCAGGAAGAGTAGTTAGAGCCCCGAGAGGGACTCAGTTAACTTGTAAAAGCTGGCTTACGGAAGCAGCAATGAGAATGTTAATGAACAACCTCGATCCCGAGGTTGCAAAAGACCCGGCTAATTTGATCGTTTATGGTGGGACAGGAAAGGCAGCTAGAAACTGGGAATGTTTTGATGCCATCGTTGAGACACTAAAGAATCTTGAAAATGATGAGACACTTCTCGTACAATCAGGCAAACCTGTGGCAGTTTTTAAAACCCACGAATGGGCCCCAAGGGTTTTAATTGCAAATTCGAATCTCGTCCCCAAATGGGCCACATGGGAATACTTCAGAGAATTGGAAGAACGTGGTCTTATAATGTATGGTCAGATGACGGCGGGAAGCTGGATCTACATTGGGACTCAAGGAATTCTCCAGGGTACCTACGAGACTTTTTATGCGGCGGCTAAGAAACATTTTGGTGGTTCACTTAAGGGGAAAGTAATTCTTACTGCTGGGCTTGGCGAAATGGGGGGTGCCCAGCCTCTCGCAGCGACGATGAACGATGGGATTATGCTCGCAGTAGAGGTTAATCCCTGGGCTATAGAGAGAAGACTAAAGATGGGCTACCTTGATACCTGGACTGACAATTTAGATAAGGCCCTTTCAATGATTGATGAAGCAAAGAAACAGGGTAAATCTCTTTCAATAGGGCTCCTTGGTAATGCAGCGGAAGTTCACCCCGAGCTTGTAAAACGTGGATTTGTCCCCGACCTTCTTACTGACCAGGTTGCTGCTCACGATCCATTGAATGGTTATATACCCAAGGGGTTTACCGTTGAAGAGGCGGCGGAGTTGAGGAAAAAGAATCCTGAGGATTATTTAAAGAGGGTTGGTGAATCGGCGGCTATTCATGTTGGGGCGATGCTTGAAATGCAGAAAAAGGGCGCAATTACCTTTGAGTATGGAAATAACCTGAGAAGGCTTGCTTATGATAATGGAGTTAAGGATGCTTTCAATATCCAGGGTTACGTTCCAGCATTTATCAGGGATCTTTTCTCAGAGGGGAAAGGACCTTTCAGATGGGTTGCTCTTTCAGGAAATCCTGAAGATATATACAAAACTGACGAAAAGGTCCTGGAACTATTCCCACAGGACGAACATCTGAAAAAGTGGATAAAGATGGCGAAAGAAAAAGTTCATTTCCAGGGCTTACCTGCGAGAATATGTTGGCTCGGGCAGGGAGAAAGAATGGAATTTGGTCTTGCAATTAACGAAATGGTAAAGAAGGGCGAACTGGAGGCGCCAATAGTAATTGGTAGAGATCATCACGATACGGGTTCTGTAGCTTCACCATACAGAGAAACGGAGGCGATGCTTGATGGTTCTGATGCTATCGCTGATTGGCCTATTTTAAATGCCTTACTCAATGCCTCTTCTGGTGCGACCTGGGTATCCTTCCATCACGGTGGTGGAGTAGGAATTGGGTATTCTTTACATGCAGGTATGGTTATTGTTGCAGATGGAACAGAGTTAACCCACAAGAAACTTGAAAGGGTGCTCACCAACGATGTGGGAATTGGTGTTGTTAGGCATGCCGACGCAGGTTATAAGATAGCTATAGAGACTGCAAAGAAACACGGCCTCAAAATACCTATGCTGAAAGAATAAATTTTGGGACGAAAAGGTGTGGCCATATCAAAGAAAAAGATTTTAAAAGATCTTGTAAGATTTTTAGCACTTATTTTCGCTGACCTTTTCAGTTTTTACCTTTCCGTATACCTTGCTTTTCTCACACGAGCATTTTTAGGAAAGGTGTTAGCAAATTTACTTACTACTTTTAAACAAAGCCTTAAACTCTATACCTTTTTCTGGGGATTGCCTTTTTTGTTTGTTCTTGTTCTGGCTTTTGAAGGGCTTTATACTGAACGCAGGTATTTTTGGGACGAGTTCCGGGCATTCATAAAATCTTTAGTTATATACTTTTTCCTTCTATTTACGATACTGAGTTTGACTCATGGTATTACGCGATTTTCGCGTGGGGTGCTCGCTTTAGTTCCTGTATTCCTTGTTTTCCTTTTTCCCCTATTTAGATATCTTATCAACGTTTTACTGTTCAAGCTGAGGATTAGGGAAAAGTGTCAGTTTATAGGAAGTGAGAGAAGTCTTGAAAAATTTGAGAAAACGGTTCTTTCAGATAAGTATGCAGGTTTTGAATTAGGTGAACCGGCATCGTACGTATTTCTTTCAACGTCGAGAGACGATTTCGATCAAAAATTGAGGGAACTACAACAGGTTTATCGATACGTTTATATTTTTGACGATGGAGGTCGTTTCTTAGTTTCAGAATTCAAGCCGGTTTTTCCAGTTGGTAAAGGTATAACGATGTTTGAATTACAAAACAAGCTACTTGACCCCAAGAGGATGCTTTTAAAGCGAATAATTGAAGTTGTTCTTGCTGTGGTTTTGCTGCCGGTTTTACTGCCATTGATTTTTCTAATTGGCGTGGCAATAATCCTTGATTCGAAGGGTCCTATTTTCTACTCGCAGCAGAGAATAGGTAGAGGCGGGAGACCCTTTAAGTGTCTTAAGTTCAGAACAATGTACATAGATGCCGATTTAAGACTTAAAGAGATTTTGGCAAAGGATGAAAAAGCACGTGAAGAGTGGACAAAATATTTCAAATTAAAAAATGATCCGCGAGTAACAAGGATAGGAAAATTTTTGAGAAAAACTTCCCTTGATGAACTACCACAGATTTTCAACGTTCTCAAAGGAGAAATGAGCTTTGTGGGGCCGAGGCCGGTTCTTAGAGAAGAGCTGGAGAAGTATTATAGAGAATTTTCCCGCTATTACTTTGAAGTCCGCCCGGGTATAACAGGGCTCTGGCAGATCTCTGGTAGAAATGAACTGGACTATGAACAGCGCGTGAAACTGGATGTCTGGTATGTTCTAAACTGGTCTTTATGGTTAGATTTTGTTATATTTGTCAAAACAATAAAAGTTGTTTTGAGTGGAAAGGGGGCTTATTAAAATTAGGTATCAGAGCCACCACTTTTTTATTTTTGAACGGGTTTTGGTGGTAGTTTATAATTAACCTATGAAGAAATTTTATTCCGTGATTTCTAAGTATTTTGTTACTTTCGTGATTGTCTATATTCTGGGTTTCCTTATTGCTATTGTCCTTTTTTTTACATTACCCAGAAAATATAAAGCAACCGCCGAAATTATGCCGAATTTAGAGCCTGAATTGATGATGACAATTGGCTCTTCTCTTGCAAATTTGAATCCTCTTCTTGGATTGATGGTTTCTCCCTCGGATATCTATGCCAGAATTATTCAGTCCAGAGCCGTGTTATATCCTGTCATCGACTCATTGAATCTTAAACAGAAATTTAAAACCCGAAGCTATATCAAAGTTTATCGAAAACTTCTTAAAGGAATTGAAATAAAGTCTTATACTGAAGGAATAGTTGAGATTTCTTACGAAGATAAAGATCCAAAGTTTGCTGCTCAGATTGTTAATCTTATTGTAAGGGAATTAGATCGCTTTAATAAACAGACGGTTATGACAAAAGGTAAAGCGTTGAGAGAATTTCTTGAACAAAGGTTGAAAGAAGAGGATATATTGATCGGCAGCCTTCGCGATTCACTTGAAAAATTTCAGAAAAAGTATGGTACTGTTTTCCCTGAGGAAGAGTATAAAGAATGGGTTTCTGCTTACTTTGACATTTATAAGGGTTATTTGATCAGTAAGGCAGAATACGACTATTTAAGTGAAATCTATTCTCCGGGAAGCCCCATTTTAAGTTTGAAACTAAACGAACTTGAGGTATACGAAAAACAGCTAAGGGATTTCGCTAATGAATCTAAAGCCGACTCGCAGACATCAAAAACACCAAGGATTTTGAATTTTCCTTTAAGAACAGTACCCGAACTGGCAAAGGTGTATGGGGAATTACTTGTTAAACTTCAGGCGCACGAGGAAGTTTATAAGTTTTTGTTTACGAAATACGAAGAGGCGAAGATTTTAGAAAAGAAGGACACCCCAACCTTTACGTTGATGCACTGGGCAGAAGTTCCTGATTATAAAAGCTATCCTAGAGGCACAATTTTGGTTATGTTTTTCTTTTTCATGAGTACAATTGTCAACATTCTCATTTTCTTTATTGGTGAATTAAGGGAAAACGGACTTTTAGATGGATTTTTTAATTCTTTGAATAAATAGGCTTTATGAACTACTCAGCTGTGATTCCGACTTATAAGAGAGGTAGTGAATTAAGGCGTTGTGTAAACAACCTTCTGCATCAGACTCTTAAACCGGCTGAAATAATAATTTCAGCAGTTGAAGGCGATAAAGAAACGCAGGAAACTTTCGAAAAATTAAGGGAAGAATACCCAACGGAGAATATTAGACTTATAACTTCTAATAAGCGCGGAATTTCAGTACAGAGAAACAATGGGCTCTATAATGCTTCCTTTCCACTTGTGTTGATGATTGATGATGATGTTTATATACCACCAGAATTTGCTTCGGAAGGATTTAAAATATTGCACGAGGAAGATGCCCTTATTGTTGCGGGAGTCGAAGATAGAAAGATAAGACCTCCACTAATCCAAAATATGCTTAGAAAAATCTTTTATCTTGACCACTATCAGAAAAATAAGCAGTTTGTCTTACCTTCAGGGGCTAAGGTAATGGCCTATGCAGTGGATTCGGACATCCGAGCCGAATTTTTGGGTGCTGAAGTATTACTTATGAAAAGATGTCTTATAGATCACGTAAAATTTGATGAAAGTATGATTTTATACTCTCATCGGGAAGATCAGGATTTCTCTTATGCTGTATATAGAAAGTTCGGGCCTAAGCTTTTAATAACCCCCAGGTTAAAGTTCAAACATTTCCGCTCACCAGGCGGCCGTTTAAAACGGGCAATTCTTACCCATATTTTTGTCTACAATCTTTTGAAAAACTACAGAAAGTACTTTTTTGATATAAGGAAAACTAAGATAATCTTACTATGGGCTCTTTTGGGGTTGATTTTGCAAAGCATTCACCAAGCGATTAAAAACCGAAACTGGTCCATTTTCATCGAAACTGTTAATGCGGTATTTTCCGTTATAAATAAGTGGAATCACATTAAAAGGGGAGATTTTTCACCACTTTATGGAAAGCTTAGTAAATAAGTTTACTAAAAGGTTTTCTTTATTTTACTTTTGGGGCATTTTTTTGTTATTTTTGGGCATTTCTCTTGCAACAGTCTTTTTAGGTGATGTAAAGCTCGGTGTTAAACTTTCTTTACTTTGTTTCTTCGTTATTGCGGGTTTGATCTCATCAGATTATCCCAAATGGCAGTTACTGTTATATTTACTGACTATACCTTTCAGTTCAGCAGTTGTACTATTTACACCCTTTTATAGGAATTTCTCTGGATTTTTTGTTGAAACTGCTAATTTTTACGCTCCCTACAATTCTCTTGCAAGACCGGATGGTTTGTACATTTACAGTTTTATGGAGTTCCTTATCTTAATTAACATTATTTACTATGTTGCATCGCGAAAGCCCGTGAAATTTAGAGGAGCTCTTTTTTTTCTTATACTTTTTGTCATTTCAAATTTCTTTACCATTTTGACAGCAATTAACCCAATGAGGACATTTTTCCAAAGCCTTCATCTTGGGCTTTCCTTAGCCGTTTTCTTCTTTTCTCTCCAATTTTGGGATGATGCAAAATATGAAGATATAACAATTATCCTGCTTGTTCTTCTTATTCTTTTCACAGTTATTGATGTGATTGATTTTAGAGCTTTGAGAATGCTTATGTCTGGGAAATGGCTTGCAAGGTCTGCTGGTAGATTCAACTCACCAAATCCCCCAGCTTTTCTTGCAGGAATGGGAATAATTTTTTCTCTATACCTTGGGTTTAAAAAACGTGTTCCTTTTAATTTTTTCTTTTTGGGAATTGCTTGTATCCTTATATTGGTCATTTTTTGCACTGGCTCGCGAAATGGTTTAATTTCCTCTTTGGTGGCGTCTTTTGTTTTCCTCATCTTTGTCTTTAAATCGGATGAAAAACATAAGTGGATTTTATTTACAATTCTGGGCACGGTATTCCTTTTCATATTTTACAGGCTCGGAAGAATTTTGTTCCAGTTCAGATTGAACCCTAAATTGTTGTTATACGACACATCCATACTCTCAAGGATTTTGCTATGGAGGAACTCTTTGCGTTATTTCATTTCCAATCCATTTTCTCCGGTGGGCACTGGTAATTTTTTTTATTTTGAAGGGTCACTGGGTCTTCCTTTCGCACATAATTTTCTCATTAATCTTTTAATAGAATCGGGAGTTGTAGCATTCTTAGTAGTTTTTCTGGCTTATATTGTCGGGATTAAGAAGATTCTTGAAAAATTTTTTGAATTTCTCAAATCTTCAGAGGTAAAAAAAGAAGAGATCGTATCAGTGGCATTTATTTTATACGTAATTATGTTATTCTCTGCAGATCAATTTCTCTATGACGGGAGTCTTTGGAGGTTTATGCTGATTTTTCTTTCTTTTTCCATTTCTAAACTCTGGAGGGATAAACGTGAGGAACTTACCCCTTAAGGTGGCTGTTGTTCACCCACTTTTTGGTTGGGGAGGCACCGAATCTGTGTGTTCTTGGGTTTTGCAGGCTTTACAGGGAGAGTATAAAGTAACACTTTTGACTTTCGACAGAGAGGTAACCCTGGAGAGACTGAATAAGTTCTATGGGAGTAGCATAGACCCTGAGAAAGTGGAAATTTTACGACTAAAAGCGCCTCGTTTTCTGGGAACGAGTATGTCGCGTTTTGCCCTTCTCAGGCAGCACTATATGATGAGAATTTGTAAACAATTAAAAGATAAGTATGATGTCTTTTTCAGTACCTACAATGAAATGGATTTTGGTAAGCGCGGCATTCAGTATGTTCATTTCCCCTTTTTCGTTGGCTACGATTATTCAAGATTAAAGGAGGAAACTTACTCAAAAATCTGGTATCACAGGCCTAATCCTGTGAGAAAAATTTATGAAATTATCGGCCATAAAATAAGCAATTTTGATATAGATAAGGTTTTGAAGAATTTGACTCTTGTGAATTCTATGTGGACGGCACAGATTTTTGAATCGGCGTATAAAGTAAAACCGCGGGTTCTTTACCCACCCGTCTCCGTCCCTGCTTCAGAGGTTGAGAAGTGTTCCTTACCCGTTGAAGATCGTGAAATGGGGTTTGTTGCTGTAGGTAGGATTGAACCGACCAAAAGGTATTTAGAGATCGTTGAAATTATAAAAAAGGTGAGAAAAAGTGGTATTAACGTACACCTTCACATCGTTGGGAAACCTGGGGATGAAAGGTATTTCAAAGAGGTGGTTGCCCTTTCCAGGGTAAACACAGACTGGTTATCTGTCGAAACGGATTTGGATAGAGAGCAGCTAATAAAGCTAATCGGTTCCCATAGGTATGGGATTCATGGCAAGGTTAATGAGCACTTTGGTATCGCTATAGCAGAAATGATTAAACTTGGGGCCTTGCCTTTTGTTCATAATAGCGGAGGGCAGATTGAAATTGTGGATATTGAGGAACTTCGTTATAATGATGTCGAGGATGCTGTTAAAAAAATTGCCCACGTTTTGCAAAATCCAGATTTGGAGAAGGATTTAAGGGTTAAGGTATTGCACAAAGCAGAAACTTTCTCAGAATTTATTTTTGTTAGCGAAGTTAGAAAGATAGTAAATGATTTTTTAAGTTAGCTTTTAGGGTGGAACTATGGAAAAGTCCATTTTGATCATCAGCAGTCATTACTATCCTGAAACGGGGGCTGGCGCCAAAAGGGCAACCTCTTTTGCTGAGTTTCTCGCACAGAAAGGTTGGAAAGTGGCGGTGATAACGGCGTTGCCCAATTATCCTTTTAATGAAATCTACGAAGGATATGACCAGGAAACCCCATACATAAATTTTGAAAATGGTGTAAGGGTAGTGCGCTTGAAGCCAGTTTTAGTACCGAGAGAGAACCTCGTTCTTAGAATTGTTGCCGAATTTATTTTTTCTTTAAGAGTGCTCTTTGTTGCTCTCAAACTGAAAAAGGCGCGCGTCTTACTGGTGACGACCCCTTATATGCTCCTTGCCCCTGCCGGCTATTTATTGTCAAAATTGAAAAAAATGACTTTTGCATGGGATGTAAGGGATCTGACCTGGCTTTATCCACGGTATACGGGGAAGAGAACTTTTGGAGTAGATAAAGTCTTTGAGTTGATGATGAAGCTAATAGCCCGAAAAGCCGGAATGATTGTTGCACCAGTTCAGGGGATTGTAAATTATTTTAAGGAGATTAATAGTAAAACCTTTCTTGTACCGAATGGGGTTTCCAGTGAATTTCTTGCGAAGGTTAAAGATTTGCCAGTTTACAGTTCAGAGGGAAGGCCTCTGGTGCTGTATGCCGGGCTTTTCGGTTACATGCAGGGCCTTTCAACATTAATAGATACGGCAAAAAAACTTCCAGAATATGACTTTTTACTAATAGGTGATGGACCAGAGAGAGCTCGACTAATGGAGCAGTCAAAAAATTTGAGTAATGTCAAATTCATGCCTTACGTTCATCACGAGATGCTATTAGAATACTACAAAAAAGCCACAGTGTGTGTTTCTTTGCTTAGACCGGGAGAAATTAGCCAAATTGCGGAACCTTCAAAGGTCTGGGAGTATATGGCAGCGGGAAAACCTGTAGTTTATTGTGGGCAGGGGCCTTTGGCAAAGTTTCTTGAAGAAAAAGGTCTTGCAGTTGTTTGTCCGCCAGGTGACGCCGAAGCGCTTGCATTTGCCATTAAAAAAGTTATAGATTCACCAACAGAGGCAGAAGAAATGGCTAAAAGAGCAAGAGATTTTGTTGAAAAAGAGAGGGTAAGAGAAAATATACTCGAAGATTTCGTTATAGAACTGGAAAAATTACTCTCAATGAAGTCTCCAATTTGAGTTAAAATAGTTTATGAGTTTATTTAGAAAAATAGGTCTTATGTGAGATTTTTAGCGGAAAGTGTGTCTTTTAGTTGATTTTTAATGAAGTCTGTTAGTATTTTTTATTTTGTATCTCAATTTTGTGTGATTGTTAATGTCCCATTGACATTTCGGAAGTGTAAGACTATTATTTACATACAAACAGGAGGTTGTAAATGAAGAAGTTTTTAAGCATAGCGATAATCGGGGGAATAGTGCTCCTTATGAGCTGTGCCAGTCCATCTCAGGTCAACGAGCTTCAGAAAAAGGTGGGGGAGATGGAGGCACAGATCACTGCACTTCAGGCAGAAATAGATTCTCTCAATGCAACCATTGAACAGTTGACAGAGACAACCGCTCAGGGCGTTTCCGCTGCAAATTTTGCAAAGGTTTCAACCGATGTGCAGACTTTAAAGAGAAATGTTGCTGAATTGGAGAAGAAATATCAGGAATTAAGAACCGCAGTAGATGTTCTAAAGAGGAAATAAAGGAGGGTAAGATGAGAAAGGTACTATATGCATTACCAATTGCAGTGATGTTATTGCTTGTGTCGTGTATCCAGCCAGTTGGGGATATAACCCCCAGCAATCTTGAAGTACAGGCTTATGGAGACGGCACACAGGTTAAGCTAACCTGGGAATCTCCAGTAGATGAAGTTGATGGTTACATTTTGTATTTTGGGAATACCGTGGTTGATACAATTGCTCCTACAATCAACAGTTATATACATAATCCCAATGGATACGTGGATGTTTACAAACTCTACGGGTATAAAGGAGATACCCTGTCGGATCCTGTTACTGCTTCAATAGTCCCGGTAACATCTACCAACATAACGGTCTATGAGTTTAATAATCCAGATGGTCCTGCTGGATTTGGCTTTAATGATGAGTTCCAGTGCACCAGCTACCCGGTTAGTGGTACAAACCCACAGGAAAATATAGACTTTTACTACACAGACTGGGCGCCAGGCTATACTGGCACGTACCTCTACCTGGCATCCGCAGACCAGATAGCTAATGACCCCGGTAGAGTTACTGCACCCACAACAGGGTGGAGAGTTAACAAGATATTAAAGGTTTCTCCAACCAATGGAATTGTACAAGATCCCACTCTTGAAAAAGATTTTGCTCAGGACAACGGGGTTTATTGCTTTAAAGTAACAAGGAGTGATGGTTGGCATTATGGTACGCTGAAACTTGGTGGAGTTTCAAGTGCACAAACGACGATTGTTGAAGCCAAGATCCAGAAAATTTCTGGGCTCAAAGTGATCGGAAGATAAAATTAGAGGTGTAGAAAAAAAGAGGGGGCCCCTACGGGGCCCCCTCTTTTTTTGAATTATTTCAAAACTCTCCTAAAATATTCCGCTTCCTTTCCCACTTTGTACCGTGCCTTCCCTTCTGTCATTTTCCCAACCTGAACCGCTTCCTGGGGACACCTATGGATGCAGGCAGTACAAAATTCGCAATCTTCTCCAAAGATTACTTTTCCTTCTTCTATTTTTATATTGTTTCTTGGACAAACTTTAACGCAAACACCGCAGAGATTACATTTATCGTCCGCATAAAGCATTGATTTCCATTTGTTCACCTTTTTCCAGAAATTTCTCGCAATAAATTCTGTAATAAAACCGTAAACCTTTCTGCGCAATTTTATTTCCTTATCGGAGTGAAGGCTTTTAACGATGGAGCGATAAATGGATTTTAGGTGGTGATTAAAAATGCGGTTAGGCAAGAGATAGAATCGCTCTAATAAGCCGTTTTTGGGGGCTGAAAGGAGGAAAAGGGTGTCAGCCATAATAATGTCGTGAAATCCTTTGACTTTATAACCCTTACTCCTCAAGATTTGTTGTAATTCATAAGCTGAGTTTCCAAGAATAAGGCCTTTGGTTAAAATAAGGTAGAAGGGTTTGTCCCCCTCTTTTAATGACCTTACAAATTCTAAAACCGTTCCCGGTGCGTGGTAAGCATAGACCGGTGTAATAAGAATGACAAGGTTGTAAGGCAATAGGTCCACTTCTCCGATTTTTTTAGTTATCCTTTTTAACTCAACCTCGTAACCATCCTTTGACAATCTATCCTTTAAGGTAGAAGCAACTATGAGGGAATTTCCACCACCAGTATAGTAGAGGATCAAGATGTTAAACCTTTGCACAGGGTTATTTTAATGGTAAAAAAGTGGATTTAAAAGTTCTTTTGTAATGCCGAATTCGTTGATTTATAATTAAACTGTGAAAGATCAAAAATTTCGAAAAACGGTAGAATCCGTTATCTGGACCATTTTCATTGTGTTTCTGCTCAGATCCTTTGTAATTCAGGGGTATGTTGTGCCCTCGGGATCCATGGAGAACACACTCCTTCCTGGTGATTTCCTGCTTGCACTGAAATTTACCTACGGACTTGAAATTCCCTATACTGGTATTAAATTTTTTCAGTTTAAAAAGCCTCGGCGTGGTGAGATAGTAATTTTTCTTTACCCTGTTACCAAAAAGCAGGATTATGTGAAAAGGTGCATTGGGCTTCCAGGTGATACAATTCAGATAATAAATAAGGTGCTTTACATTAATGGGGTAAAGCAGGATGAAAAATACGTCGTTCACAAAGACCCAACGGTTATTCCTCCATTTGTGGAATTAACTAATGAAATTTTAAAGAGAGACTATCAGAAAGCCTGGGAATCGGGTAAGTTTATGCGAGAGCCAAGGGTAAGGGACAATTTTGGTCCAGTGGTTGTCCCCGATGGCTATTTCTTTGCCATGGGCGATAACAGAGACTACTCTTTTGACTCGAGGTTTTTTGGGCCTGTTCCATTGAAGTACCTTAAAGGAACACCACTTATAATTTATTTTTCCATAGACCTCGATGCACCTCTTTGGAAAAAGATAAGATTTAACAGGTTTTTTAAGCTCATCCCTCTTTTATGAATTTTTTGACAGAGCCTGTGTCCTTATCGAAACTTTTTGATGGAAAGGGTTTAATTTTTGAACTCGGATTTGGAAACGGTGAATTTTTGAAGTACTTGAGAAATAAGTATCCCCGCGCATTGATTATAGGTGCGGAAGTCGCAAACAGGTTTGTACTGCTTGCCCACAGGAAACTCAAACGAGAAAATGTCAAGGATGTTTACCTTTACAGGGGTGATGGGAGATCCTTATTATACTTCTTTGTTCCTGATAACTTGGTTCAGGCAATTTACATAAATTTCCCTGACCCGTGGGAAAAACCTTCAAAGGAAAATAAAAGGCTTACTTCCAAAAGGTCTTTAATGGTTTACTATTCGAGATTGAAAAAGGGTGGAAAGCTTTTTATTGCCACTGACTCTGATATCCTCAAAGATTATTTAAGAAAATCGCTCCGGGAAATTGATGTTAATTATACAGAGAGCTCCGAATCGCCTTACGAAGACTTTTTAACAAAATATGCAAGAAAGTGGATAAGTTTAAATAAACCAATAAGTTACTTTATAATTGAAAAACAGGACGACAGGGTATTTGTACCTTATTTAGGAGTTGAAGAAGTGCCCAATTTGGTTTTCAGTATAAAAGAAAAGCCCGCTGATATTATGGAGAAGATTGAAGGTATACTTCCAATTGAATTTAAGGACGGCGATTTTTTTTATAAAATTGACAAGGTATATGAACATCAGCAAAGGGAATTTCTTTTTAGGGTGATTCACTCTGAACCCTTCTTAAATCAGAGGTATTACTTTGTACTCCGCTTTCATGAGGACAAGGGTTTTGTGGAACTTGACGATAAAAACAACGTTATTATTTCTAAGTTTTTGATAAAGGCATTCAAGGATCTTGCGGGCAAAATTTATAATTTGTTTGGGAAAGAGATAATTTTCCAAAATACAGGGGAGGTATAAATGAAGAGGATTCTATTTTTACTCCCGTTTTTGTTTTTAAATGGGTGTTTTCTGGGGACCTTCAGAAGCGCGGAGCCCGTTGGCGCTGGCAATGTTGAAAAAAGCTTGTATTTCAATTTGCCCCTTTACTATTCGACGGATTACAGAGATGATGCAAAGGCATCTGGAACTTATTATTCAAGGGCAAATCTGGGTGCTATGGTTATTTTTGGCGCTTCTGAATATATGGATTTTGGGCTGAGATATGATCTTGCTGAAGGTCTTGGCCCACAAATGAAATTTAGATTTTTACATCTCCCCCCTTTCAGCCTTGCTTTTGCGGGTGGCTTTGGGTATAACTTTTTCGCTCAGGGCTTTTCTTGGGATGTTGAACTTCTTGGTTCGGCAAAGATTTCATACTACTCATCGCTTTACCTTGGTCTTCTTGCCCATCATGCACCGGATTACAGGAATTTAGCCAAGATTTCAGACTATTTTGATGTTAAACGTTTTAACAACTTTTTTGGTATTGCAATGGGCATTTCCTTCAGGAATTTTGAAACCATAAGGTTTCCTTCCGGGATGAACATGGAAATAGTGGTTCCCTTCGACAAGTATCCCCCCATCATATGGGGCTTTAATTTTGCCTTTTAAAAGGTATGGAAGACCTTTTGAAGAAAGTAGTAGATGTTTTGAAAAAGGATGGTGTTGTTGCTGTCCCAACGGAGACAGTTTATGGGCTTATTGCAAGGGCGTCTTCAGAAAAAGGGGTTGATAAAATTTTTGATATTAAAAAGAGGGATAAAGTTAAAGTTTTACCCTGTTTTGTAAAGGATATTGAAACTGCGAAGAAGTTGTTTAAGAATTTACCCGAATATGCGGAGAATATGATGAAAAAGTACTGGCCTGGCCCGTTAACTCTCGTTGCCTTGGCCTCGGAACATGCTCCCCGAGCCTGCATCTCAGAGGAGGGAAAGATAGGTATACGAATTCCCAACACAGTATTTCTTCTTGAACTTTTGAAAGCCGTTGATGAACCTCTGGCTTCAACCAGTGCAAATATTTCTGGTGAGCCACCCATAAAAACGGGAAAGGCTGTTTCTGAAGTCCTCGGTAAGGAACTGGATTTTATTGTAGATGGTGAGGCTGGAAATATCCCCTCAACGGTTGTAGATGTCTCATCGGAAAGGCCCTTAATTTTGAGAAAGGGGCTATTGAGTTACCTCGAAATTGAAGAGGTAGCGGGCAGAAAGGTAAAATTCAGCAAAAAGGAGAAATTTACCCTTGTGCTTCTCTGTACCGGCAATACCTGTAGAAGTCCCATAGCAGAAGCCCTATTTTCTAAAATGATGAAAGAATATGAAAATCTGCAAATAATATCGAGGGGAACATTACAGGTTAATGAAAGGCAAATAAACCCGAATGCGCAGTTGGTTCTTAAGGAAGTTGGGGTTGAAAACTACACCCACGTGCCAAAGGCTATTACGGAGTTTGAAGTGGAGATGGCGGATCTTATCATTGCAATGGCGAAGGAGCATATAGAATGGCTACCGGAACAATACCGCTACAAAGCGAAATTAATTGATCCGGAAGGTGGGGATGTGGAAGACCCAATTGGGTCGCCTGTCAGCACCTATCGATTTGTCAGGGATAAGATTTTGTATTTTCTTGAAAATTACTGGAAAAATTACATGGAGGAAAGATTGGAAAAATAGGGGGTATGTATGAATTATAGGATTCTTGTTATCAATCCAGGTTCAACTTCAACAAAGATTGCTTTGTTTAACAACGAGGAACCAATTTTCTCTGTAAATATTAGCCATTCGGCCGAGGAACTGGCAAAATTTCCCAAAATTATTGACCAATACGATTTTAGGAAAGAAATTATTCTGAGAGAACTGGAAAAGAGGGGTGAAAAAGCCGAAACTCTTTCCGCAGTGGTAGCCCGTGGGGGACTTTTAAGGCCGATTCCAAGTGGTACTTATACTGTCACGGAAAAGATGCTCGAAGATTTAAGAGCGGGGGTAAACGGTGAACATGCCTCCAATCTTGGTGCCCTTATTGCCGATGCTATTGCAAGACCCCTGGGTATTCCTGCCTACATCGTTGACCCTGTTGTTGTTGATGAGATGGAGCCAATTGCAAAAGTTACAGGATTACCTTTTATTAAAAGAAAAAGCATTCTCCACGCTTTGAACCAAAAAAGAATTGCAAGGATAGCGGCAAAAGACCTCGGAAAAAAGTACGAAGAAGCAAATCTCATTGTGGTTCACCTTGGCGGTGGGATTAGCATTGGAGCCCACAAGAAGGGAAAAATTGTGGATGTGAATAACGCTTTAAATGGTGATGGACCAATTGCGCCGGAGAGGGCAGGTAGTTTACCCGCCTGGCAGCTCGTGGAGCTCTGCTTCTCAGGACAGTATACAAAGGACGAAATCAAGAAACTTCTTGCTGGAAAGGGCGGAGTCATTGCGTACCTTGGAACCAATGATATGCGTGTTGCGGAAGAGATGGTGAATAAAGGGGATAAGAAGGCCCGGTTTATAATGGAAGCAATGGCCTATACTGTGGCTAAGTGGATCGGCATGATGGCAGCAGTTTTGGAGGGTGAAGTTGATGCCATCGTCTTGACCGGTGGACTTGCCTATTACAAGGATTTTGTATCCTGGGTTGAAAGAAGGGTAAAGTTTATAGCGCCGATTAAAGTGTACCCGGGTGGTGATGAAATGAGAGCTCTCGCCGAAGGAGCTCTTAGGGTTTTGAGAGGAGAAGAAATGGCAAAAATTTATGAAAAGGAAATCATAGAGGATAGGGATATATTTTAAGGAGGTAGGAAGATGATAACAAAACTTGATCATATTGTTGAAGCGGTTAAGGGAATGCCTTCAATGAGACTTGTTGTTGCCTGTGGGGAGGATCCTCACACTATAGAAGCGGTTTCAAGGGCGAAGAATGAGGGTCTCGTAGATGTTATAATGGTTGGCAATGAAGATAAAATAAAGAGTGTAGCCCAAGAGCATGGAATAGATCCATCTATATTCCAGATTATAGATGAAAAAGATCAGAAGAAGGCTCTCAAAATGGCGGTTAAGATGGTGAAGGACGGTGAAGGTGACATTTTGATGAAGGGGCTTGTTAATACTGCAGATTATATGAGAGCGATCCTTGATAAGGAAAATGGACTTGTACCGCCGGGCGGTATTTTATCCCATGTTACGGTGGTTGAAATCCCCACTTATCCCAAACTGCTTGTCGTTGCCGATGTGGCCGTGATAATTTTGCCTGATCTTGAGCAAAAGGTAAAAATCCTGCAGTACACCATTGAAGTTGCCCATGCCCTTGGTATTGAGAATCCTTATGCCTTTCTCATAAGTGCTGTTGAGACCGTCAATCCTAAGATGCCCTCAACTGTTGATGCGGCCATCATTAAGGTAATGGCAGAGAGGGGTCAGATTAAGGGGGCGAAGGTTGAAGGGCCGGTTGCCCTGGATATTGCTGTTTCCAAGGAATGCGCAGAAATTAAAGGGTTTAAGGGTGAAGGCGCAGGAGAGGCAGACATTCTCATCTTCCCCAATATAGAAACGGGTAACGTTTTCTTCAAAACCTGTACTCAGCTTGGTAATGGTAGAATAGCTGCCGTTGTGGCGGGTGCCACTGCCCCTTGTGTATTAACATCCAGAGCGGATAGCGAAGATTCCAAGTTTATGTCCATTGCCTTAGCAGCCCTTTTGGCAGGTAAAAAGGGAGTGAGGAAATGAAAATCTTGACTCTAAATTGTGGCAGTTCTTCGGTAAAGTATCAGGTCTATGATTGGGAAAAAAGGAGGCCTCTTTGTAAGGGCATCGTTGAGCGGGTTACCATAGGAAATTCCTTTATTCTGCACGAAGTTCCTGGCAGAGATCCGGTAAAAATTGACCATGAGTGTCCGGACCACAAAGTAGCAATTGAACTCGTGATCAAGACCATAACTGACCCAGAGTATGGAGTAATTCAGAACGTTAAGGAAATTAACGCAGTTTCTCACAGAGTAGTTCATGGAGGAGAAAAATTTACCAAATCAGTCATTATTAGCGAAGAAGTGATAAAAACGTTCAAAGAACTTTACCCTCTTGCGCCACTTCACAATCCAGCAAATGTCATGGGAATAGAGGCGGCGATGAATTTAATGCCGGATATCCCTCATATTGCGGTCATGGATACCGCTTTTCTTCAAACTATGCCCAAACATACCTATCTTTACGCTGTGCCTTATGAGTGGTACGAGAAGTATGGTGTAAGAAAGTATGGATTCCATGGCACTTCTCATCTCTACGTTTCAAGAAGGGCAGCAGCTCTTCTCAAAAAAGATCCCCACGAAGTAAATCTTATCACACTCCACATAGGCAATGGTGCATCAGCAACTGCCATAAAGAATGGGAAAGCCTATGATCATTCCATGGGATTCACACCTCTTCAGGGTCTTATAATGGGAACAAGGTCGGGAGACATTGACCCTGCCATTATTCCTTACATCATTGAAAAAACTGGTTTGAGTTTGAAAGAGGTAATGGATATACTCAACAAGAAAAGTGGAATTCTTGGAATTACAGGTAAATATACAGACAGGAGAGATGTGGAAATCGCCGCTGAACATGGAGATGAAAGGGCCATTCTCGCAATAGAAATGGAGGCTTACAGAATCAGGTTTTACATTGGCGCTTATATGGCTGCCCTCGGACGTGTCGATGCCATTGTATTTACAGCTGGTGTCGGTGAAAAGGGTTGGTTAATTAGAGAAAAGTCCCTTGAGGGGCTTGAGAATCTTGGAATAATTCTGGATAAGAAACGCAATAGAGAAGCCATGTCGAGAAATCACGAATTTATAATCTCCACTGACAACTCACCAGTGAAGGTTTTTGTAATTCCTACTGATGAAGAGCTGGTTCTTGTTGAGGATGCAGTGGCAATTCTTGAAGGACGCTATGATATTCCAGAAAGATTCAAGTACTCCTTTGAGTCCCCTGACTATGTCAATGAGTTCAGAGAAGAGCAGTACAGGAAGGAATTGGAGAAAAGGAAGAAGGGTTGATTTTTTTACCACTTCTGATTTGCTGTGAGTTACTTAATTACAATATTTATTTTGGGAGTATTCGGGCAGGAAGGGGCACGTTAAGATACGAAAAGAACTTTACGAGTATTGATGGGGTGAACCTTTCGCGGGCTACTCTCGTAGTACAAAGTGAAGGAATTATAAATTCATTGTTCCCCGTTTACGATTCCATTGTTTCGATTTTTCACTCTGATAGCTTTTTCACCTATTCTTATGAAAAAAAGATAAGCGAAGGCAAGTATAGAGACCGATCGAAGGCCATCTATTCAGGTGATACCGTTTATTACGATGATGGTTCAAAATTTGCAATTTCAGGCGGTACTTTTGATCCTATTTCGCTGATTTTCTTTTTGAGAGAAAAGGAGAACCTGGATTCAACTCTTGTGTTGAATTACCATGTGGATAAAAGGAGTTTTAAAGTCAACATAAGGCCGAAAAGAATTTTCGTTAAAGGGAAGGAGCTGATAAAAATCTACCTGGATTTAAGAGATCCAAAGCTCTCAAAAACTCCGGGGGAACTTATTTATCTTTTTGAGGCTGATGGTGAAAGGAGGCCTCTGGAATTACAGTTTAAGACATCTTTTGGGGTTTTAAAAGCAAGATTGAAGTAATCTATTGAGTTTAAGGGTAGCGCCGAATACTCTGGGACCCGGACGGGTGAATTGATCCGGGTTTAGGGCAAAAATGTTGTGTGCTTTTACTGCCTTGATTGTTTTCCATCCATAACGTTTTGAAACTTTTACGGGATTTGCGTCAGGATATAAGAGTAAAATTATCTCGGCATTCCTTTTTACAATTTCTTCTTGGGAAGGTGAGAAATAAGAGATTTCCTTATCGCAAAAAATGTTCATTCCACCAGCAAGTTCTACTATTTCGTTTATAAAGCTGCTTTTTCCGACCGTATAAATGGGGTTTTCCGATAGTTCAATATAAACCTTGGGTTTAGATGGGAGAGGTTTTAGATCCTTTAGGACATTTTTAAGCGAATCAACAACAAATTTCGCCCTTTCAACCTTGCCGGTAAGTTTACCAATTGAATCTATGACAGTTAGTATTTCATAAACCGATTCAGGATTAAAGGCAATGTAGTTAATTTTCAACTTTTTCAGATTTTGTTCAACCTGTTTTTGCATTGGTAAAGAAATTATTACAAAGTCTGGTTTTAAACTAATTATCTTTTCATAATCTGGATTTAAAAGATCGCCAACTTTAAATTTTTCCTTTGTAGCCTCCGGATAGTTACAGTAATAAGAGATAGCGAGTAGGCTGTCCTCGGCTGATAGAAGATAAAATATTTCCGTAACACTGGGAACAAGCGATACAAACCTAAAGGATAAAAGGAGGTTCAAAAGCACTGAAATAATCATTTTTTTCTTTCTGCGGGAGGCGGGACTTGAACCCGCACGGGCTACCCCCACCAGATCCTAAATCTGGCGCGTCTGCCGTTCCGCCACCCCCGCGTGGTGTTTAATGCTGAGGATATAATAGGACAGTTTAAATCCTGGAGCCGGTGGGATTTGAACCCACGACCTTCAGACTGCCAGCCTGATGCTCTCCCAGCTGAGCTACGGCCCCAGGCAGGTTTTCTATGTTACTTTGTTGCTGTTGTATCTTGCTGTGTTGTGTCTTGTACCTCTGTGGACTCTGCAGGCTGAACCTGTGTGGTGTCTGCAGGTGTTGTTGTCTGCTGAGGTTGCTGTGCCTTCTTGCAGGCAACAGTTAACATCGCTACTAGTGTGAGCACGAGCGCCAACTTTTTCATTTTACACATCCTCCTTTTGTTTGTAAGTTTTAAAATTATAGATAGTTAAAAGTGTGCTGTCAAATAATCGGCATTCGTTTTTGTTTTTTCAATGCTTTTTAGAAATGGAAAGGTAGTTTTTTAAAGTGCTCAGGGTCATCTTAATCTGTTTAAAATCAATGCCGATGATTAATATGAGAAGCAGAAGGGGCAAGAAGATTTTTCCCGTTGTAATAAAAATGACAGCCTGTGTTCCTATAACGACGATTTTCAAGGCATCAAATAGGTACTCAAGGGGATGAAGGACAGGAAAGTTGTAAAGGTGGAAGGTGGCGGTTATGATTGTGGCGGTCAAGAAAGAGATGGTCACGCCCAAAAGATCAAGTTTTGGTGTGAGTGTTATAAAGGCTAAAAGGAAAGTTAAAACCCATACTAAATCTTTATAAAAGAACAGTTTTATGTTGCCTGTTGAGCGCGCAAAGGTTGCATCGGTGGCATAAAGCGTTGAAACGAGAAGGGAAAAGGAGAGTACGATAAGATGAGGATGTGCTCTTAAGTATTGGTTCGTTGAGACAAGGAGAATGAGATTTTTTCCGAAGAATTCAAAGATCAAAAACCACAATAAAGTCAGGTAGAAATAGAACGTTCTGAATGCCCTGTATTTTTCAGCGAATTCCTTCGTCAAAAGCTCATCGGTTCTTTTGAAGCTAATAATAGGTGCGGTGAGCTGGAGCGGAACTTCAAGGGTTTGTTTTGCCCCCATGTCCAGTTTCCTCGCAATCTGGAAGAGGGAGAGCTCAGAATAAGGTAGGTAGATGGGTATTAGTAGTGAGTCAAAGAAGTGGAAAAAAGGGGAAAGGATCTGAGTCAAGAGGGAGTAAATCCAGTATTCCCTGGTCTCTCTGAATACTTCTTTCCATGGTTTTATCTTGAAAGGAAACAGGGAAAAGAGAATGAGTAAAAAAGCAAAGTTAACTGCTAAGTTAATGATACCTATGGTTCTGAGGGTTAGAAGGGGGGCGGAAATGAGAAGAAGACAGATAATGGTTAAAAGCCTTGCAAAGGATGTGAGAGAGTATTCAAGGATTTTCACGCGGGAAATGAGTGCGGTCTGGTAAAGAGTTATTGTGTTAACGATGTAGAAGGCAAGAAAAATAAGGAAAGCATCCAGACCTTTTAAAATTAGGATGGGAATGGAGACTAAAATTCCCACAAGAAAGTGGAAGATAGATGGGAAATGGATGAGGGCGTAAGCATTTTCATCTTTCCCGTCTCTGAAGTATATAGGAATAAATCTTTGAAAGGTAAGCGGAAAACCAAGGAGTAGAAGACCTCCCACGAATAAACCGGAATTACTCAGGAAAAAATATTTTCCGAGAATATCCGGGGGAACGTATATAGCTAAAATTTTGAGTAGTATAAAGCCCATTAGAAAGTTCAGGGCAAAGGCAAGGTAAAAAAGCGCAAGGTTTTTAATGTATTTCATTGACCAACTCCTCTAATTTTCTAACTTCCAGTTTGCTCCTTTCTTCCCAAGTTGGGATAGTTTTTGCGGTTTCTAACGCCCCATTTTGGAGCAGTGAAAAGAGTTCGGGCTTTTCAAAAATGTGCAATACTTTATTTACCATTTCGTTTGTGTCAAAGGGCTTGACAAGGAACCCGTTAACACCGTCTTTAATTAACTTTGAAGTATCCTGGGTATCAAAGGTAACGACGGGAATTCCATAAGTCAGCGCTTCTATAACATTAAGGGTCATGTTTGAGTAACGGTTAGTTGAAATCAGTAGATCTATTTCCTGAAAAGCCTTCTGGGTTTCAAGATGAGTAAGAAAGCCCAGATACTTAACATTTCTACTGAACTTATGTGAAAACTCAAGAATTTTAGGCTTCATCGGTCCGTCACCCGCTATGAGAAATTTTATATTTGGATTTATGTTAATTAACTGAACGGCAACTCGTATAAAAAAATCCGTTCCTTTCAGCCTGTCAAACCTTGAGAAATATCCTATTGTGTTTTTTAGTGAGGGGGATTTTGTAGGAACAACACTGGGCTTAGCGTTTGGAAGGATGGTTAATTTTTCATCAGGAATCTTATAAAATTTTGCGACTTTAAAACTTCTTGTCCCGTCATCCACGAGGAGGTAATGGTCGGCACTGTGTTTGAAAATTAGATGTTCTTTAAAGTAAAGGAATTTTCCTAAAATCGTTGTTACGTATTTCTCATAGTGGATGGTCCCCATCGTTTTCACCACATAGGGAGTTTTGTATTCCTTGCACAATTTGAGAATGGCAGGATGGCCATAGCCGGCGATGTTGTAGATGAGATCTACCTTTGGGTTTTGAAGTATTTTTTTCAGGGTTTTGGCAAGGTATTTTTCATAAAAGATGTGGATTAGGGGAAAAGTCAGGTAGTTAACTTTTGAAGGTTTCAAATATGGGAAGGGTTTTATAGGGTAAAACCGTATTTTCCCTTTCACGTTCTCGGGAATTTCAGCTTCTTTGCCTTGACACACGAAGATTATTTCATGTTCCCTCTTTAAGAGTTCTCTGAAGAGATAAGCATTCTCTGGAGTCCCTTTGCAGGTTTCCAGATCAATGTCATCACACCACGGCGAAATTATAAGTAGCCTCATATTACATATGTGTAAATGATTTTTCTTTCACCGCCCCAGGACAATTTATAATTTAATAGTTCCCCGTGGGGTGAAGTACCGAGGTTATAAAACTTAAATCCCCTTTTAAGCCCCCATTCTATAATAGACCAGTGGAGAAAGTCACCTATATGTAGCTGGAGGGCTTCCTTTGAATTTACACCGTGCCAGTAAAGGATTGTATCAGTATCTGATTCAATTATTAATGCAGCGGATTCGTCTTTCTCTTTCCCGGCAAAACAAAAGAAGGCTTCCTTCAGTTTGCCAAGTTTCTTAAAGAGGCTAATCTCGTGGAATTTGTAGCCTTTTCTCTCTTTTAGCACTCTCCCAAGTAGTTTAATGTATCTTCTTGCCCCCTCTTCCCCTCTTGCTATTTCAAAATAAAGGTTGCCTTCAAGGGCTTTTTTCAGATTTCTCTTTCGATTCTCATGCAGTCTCTTCTTGATAGATTCAACGTCATCAAGGGTTACAACAACGGAATAGTTTTTCTCGAGAGAAAAGTTTAGATTGCTAATATTTAGTTCCTTTTCGCTGTATATAAAGATTTTTCTCAAAAAAAGTGCACGTTTTGCCTGCTTTAAAACCGCTTCTGCCAGATTTTTATCCCCTACAGGCCCCCCATAGCTTCCCCAGGGTCCACTGTAGGCTGTTCTCGTTATTGTATTTAATTGAAGAGGCAAAAAGCAATTCTCGAGTCTTGCGAGCAGGTTTGTTTTCCATAGAGTCTTAAAAACATCGTACCACTCAAATTTGTAAAAAAGAGATTTCGTAAACTCACCTGTAAAGTGATTCCAGTTTTCCGCGTCTTTTATCTTTTCTAACTTCATTCCTGGGTTAAAGTTCCGTCGTATAATGCATAATGTTTTTCAAAATAGTAAATCAAATTCAGGTTGTGGGTTACCATCACGATAGTTATTCCCAATTCTTCGTTTAATTGTTTCAAAATTTCCATAAGTTCCATGGTGTTTTGTCTGTCAAGGTTTCCCGTAGGCTCGTCAAGAAGAAGTAGATCGGGATTACCTATAATTGCTCGTGCTATGGCTGTTCTTTGCTGTTCACCACCGGAAACTTCCGATGGCCGCTTATAGTGAATATTCTTTATGTTCAATTTTTCAAGGACCTCTAAGGCCCTTTTTCGTGCATTTTGGGGCTTTTCCCCTCTTATAATCAGAGGGAGAGCTACATTATCAAGGATGGAGAAATCGGGAAGTAGATGGTGAAATTGAAAAACAAACCCGATGTGTTTCGCGCGAAGTTCCGAAAGTTCGGCATCACCTTTTTTATCAATCTTCTTGCCGTTAAGATAAACAAAGCCTTCATCTGGCGTGTCAAGGAGGCCTGCGATGTGGAGAAGGGTGCTTTTGCCTGAACCTGATGGACCTGTGATGATGACTCTTTCTCCTTTCGCAACCTTAAGATTTGTGCCTTTTAAAACCCGAATAGTTTCAACGGGTGTCTTATAGGATTTGTAGATGTTTTCTAATATGAGAGTAAATTCACTCATATCTTATTGCCTCAACGGGTTCCATTTTGCTGGCTCTTACTGAGGGGATTAATGACGCGATGAAGGAAATTACGAGAGTTAATCCGACAATATAGAAAACATCCATTGGCCTTACCACTATTGGAACTCTGTCAATGAAGTAGACATCGGGAGGTAATCTGAAGATTCCGAATTTATTTGAGAGGTATGATAACCCAACCCCCGTTATCAGGCCACCCGCGGTACCGATCAGTGAGAAAGTAAGACCGAGAGCAACAAAGGTATTTCTTATGTCTCTCTTTGTAAACCCCATCGCCCTCAGGACACCTATTTCCCTTGTTTTCTGTGTGATTAAAAGCATTAAGACCGAAATTATTCCAAAGGATGCTACAATTAGAGTCAGTGCAAGCACAAGAAACATTCCCAATTTTTCCAGTTTCAGCGCCTGAAAGACCGTTCTGTTGAGTTCCATCCAGTTTGTGGTTGTAAAAGGATACCCGAATTTTTTTTCGATCTCCTTTTGAACTGAAGGGGCTATGAAAGGGTCTTTCAGATAAACTTCGTATCCAGCGATACTATCCCCCATCTCCAGTAATTCCTGCAAAGTTTTGAGGTGTGTGAAGGAAAAAGAGGTATTGTAGTCATAAAGTCCTGCGTCAAACACACCCCCCACAGGCAGTTCTGCCGAACTCATCACCATTCCGAAGGGAGTTTTTTTAATTTTTGTAGGTGAATAAATCTTTAGGGTGTCTTCGGAATTAGCACCAAGGGATGCGGCGATGTTGAGGCCGAGGTATACTTTATCCTGTTTAAAAATAGAGTCTCCGCTTACAATTCTGACGCCGTCAGGCAGTCTTTTCACGCCCTTTAGAACAACTCCCTCGGCGTTTTCTCCCCTTACGAGTACCGTTTTTGTCACTAAAAATGGTTCGCAGGATTTCACTCCTTTTATTCTTTCTATGTAAGTAATGTGGTTTGAATTCTCCGGAAATGGCGCAAAGAAGAATTTGTGAGCCATTATGTGAGGGGTCATCCCTATAATTCTGTTTCTCAACTCCTGCTGGAATCCTGTCATTATTCCAATTACGAGAATGAGGGCAGAAACACCTATAAATACTCCGGCGATGGAGAAAATAGACAGAAAGGATAGAAGGCCTTTTCGTGATGCCTTCAGGTAATTTTTTAAAACAAAAAGAACATGGATTTTCATTATTCAGATTTTGGTTTGAGCTGAGGGAAAAGGATAACGTCTCTAATGGAATATTGGCCGGTGAAAAGCATCACGACTCTGTCAATTCCTATTCCAATTCCACCTGCAGGTGGCATACCATACTCCATTGCATTCAGGAAGTCTTCATCCAGTTCCCTTGGTATCTCTTCATCACCTGCGTCTCTGTACCTGATCTGGTCTTCGAAGCGTTTTCTCTGGTCAATGGGGTCGTTGAGTTCCGAAAAGGCGTTGGCGAATTCAACGCCGAGAATGAACAGCTCAAACCTTTCTACCCTCCCATCAAATTTCCTGTGTTTCTTGGCAAGGGGAGAAATAAGAGCAGGGTGGTCAATTACAAAGGTGGGCTCCTTGATGTGGTCAGCAACGAGGGCATCGAAGATCTTGTCAATTAACCTTGTGGCGGGCAGTTTAGCGGCGTTTTTGAGGCCTATTTCCATACCAACCTTTTTGAGTTCCTCTTCACTCATGGAGAGTGGATCTTTGCCCAGTTTTGAAGACAGTTCGTCAAGATAGCTCAATCTCTTAAAAGGTCTTTTGAAACTTATCGTTTCGTCAAAATAGTTTATTTCTGTGTTGCCATAGATTTCAATGGCGAGCTTCTCAAAAAGTTCCTCGGTAAGTGCCATCATATCGTTGTAATCCCAGTACGAAGCATATGCTTCCAGCATGGTGAATTCGGGATAATGTAGCCTATCAATCCCCTCGTTTCTGAAGTCTTTTGAGATCTCGTAAACCTTTTCAAAACCGCCAACGAGGAGTCTTTTAAGATAAAGTTCATCCGCTATGCGGAGGTAGAGTTTGGTGTCAAGAGCATTGGAATAAGTTTCAAAGGGTTTCGCAAAGGCACCCCCATAAACAGGCTGAAGAACGGGGGTTTCTACCTCTAAGAACCCTTTCTCATCAAAAAAGTTCCGGATAAATTTGATGATTTTTGTTCTTTTCTTAAAAACCTCTCTGGATTCAAGATTCATTATAAGGTCGAGATACCTTTCGCGGTAGATAATCTCTTTATCCTTGAGACCATGCCACTTCTCGGGCAATGGCCTCAGGCACTTGGAGAGGAGGGTAAGTTCTTCAGCCAGAACAGTTATTTCCCCTGTTTTCGTTTTGAAGACTTTGCCTTTTATTCCAATTATATCTCCAATGTCCACGAACTTTTTAAAGAAATTTGCACCATCTTCGTCGGAACTCGGAATCTTCGTACTGCCCTGCTGAACCGCAATCTGGATGTCACCACTTTCATCCCGGATGTGGGCAAAGGAGAGTTTTCCGAAAACCCTCTTGGTCATAAGTCTGCCAGCAATCAGAACCTCTTTGTTTTCAAATTCTTCAAAATTTTCTTTAATAGTCTTTGAATCATGGGTTTTCAAAAACTTGTATTGATAAGGCTCAATTCCTGAATTTCTCAACTGCTGAATTTTTTCCTTCCTTACCTCAAATTCCTCGGACATATCTCCTCCTTACGACAATCCTTAATTTAAAGCCATTTTGGGTGTTTAAACAAATGAAATTGCTTAATTTTTGAAAATTTGTGAGGTGAAAAGCAGAGTGCAGGGAACGTCCACGTTATTGTAATACCTGCTGGTGGTGGGAATGGTTAGAGGAAACTGTGATTACCCTACTACCTCCACCGGCAGGCCGATTTTCTTTAACCTTTGGACTAAAAATTCTATATTTTTAATCTTTAACAACTTGTATTTTTTAAATACCCAATCCGCGTAATGATAATTGAGCTTGTCAATTATTATATAATCTACAATGTCTCTTATTAATTCCGGGAGTTTTTCGGCTCCCGGCAAGACCGGCGCTATCATCACGTAGGTTCTTACCCCATTCTCGTGGAGGGTTTTCAAGGCGTTAAGCCTTGAAGAGATGGAAGGTGCATGAGGCTCAAAGATTTTCCTCATTTCCTCATCGGCAGTTCCGATGGAAAAGCCCACATCTATGTGTTTGAATTTCTTTATTATATCAATGTCTCTTAAAACCAGCGGCGATTTTGTCTGTATAAACACAGGCCAGTCGTATTTTGAGAGGATTTCAAGGCACCTACGTGTTAACTGGTATTTTTTCTCCAATGGCTGGTAGGGGTCGCAGACACCACTTATCCAGATTTCACCTTTTTTCTTCATTTTTATTTCATTTTCCAAAAGTTCGGAGGCATTAATCTTCACATCCACAAATTCTCCCCATTTTTCTTTGTGCCCGGTAAACTTTTTCATAAATCGGGCATAGCAGTAGGTGCAAGCGTGTTCACAACCGATGTAAGGGTTGAGCACCCAGTCGTATACCTTTGACTTGGTTAGTATGTTCTTTGCCCTTATTTCACGAATTACCATATTCTGAAATTTTAAGGCCGAGTTTCTCCTGCTCTCGCCAGTCACCAAAGACCCGCCCTTTTGAAGAATAGTAATTCAGAAAATCTTTTAACTTGGGTGAGAGTTTTGAGGGTTTGTACTTGCTGAAGGGCGTTCCGGTGAGGGGCAGGAAGGTGTGGGCATGGATCACAGCCCCCATCTCTATAAGCTTTTTCATAACTTCCATTGACTTAAACTGGTCTTCCTCTTCTTCAAAGGGGAGTCCAAAGAGAAAATCAACCTTTGGTGTAAGCCCCATTTCTATGGTGTATCTGACTGCCCTTATCCCATCCTCCACCGTGTGCTTTCGGTGAATGAGGTTTAGAATCCTGTCGCTTCCGCTCTGCATTCCAATTATTATGTTGTTATTGTTCGTGTATTTTTTAAGTATTGATAAACTTCTTGGTGTTACATGCTCGGGCCTCACTTCTGAAGGGAAAGTCCCCGCAAAAATTTTTCCTTCATCTTTCAATATCCCCCTTATGCCCGATAGGAGTTCTTCAATTATTTCAAGATTGGGTGAATCGCCGTTTGAAGCTCCGTAGTTAAAGAAACTCGGTGTGATAAATCGGACGTCCTTCATCCCCCTGCTTTTCATCAGTTTAACATATTCCCAGACCAGTTCTTTACTTCTGTGCCGGAGTTTTGCCCCAAATATTCTTGGCGTTTGACAGTAGTAGCAACCATACATACATCCCCGGGTAATTTCAATGGGTCCGAATTTGGCATGTTTTAGCGAGAAAGGAAAGTATAAATCGAGGTTGATAGTGGTTCTTGCCCCTGTAAAGTGTGGTTTGCCGTTTTCAAGATAGTAAATCCCCTTTACTTCTTTAAAGTCTTTTTCTTTTAAAAACTTTTTGAGGATTTCTTTGAAGGTTTCTTCTCCCTCTCCCTTTACTACGACATCAAACCCTATCTTGAGTGTACCCTCCGGGTCGCCGGAGGGATGGGGACCACCTGCAATTAGGAAGGTGTTTTTAGCAGTTCTTTTTATTGATTTTACAAGTTCTATTATGTCCCAGAGTTCTGTAGTAAAAAAGGAAATGCCAAGGATTACTTTTTTGTAAGCGTCTTGAATTTCGTTTAGGCCGCTCAAAAGATCCCGAGTATTATCGAAGAGAAATGTATTGATGGTTTTGAGTTCTTCGTCCTGTTCTATGGCACCAAGAAGGGCGTTTATACTGTATCTATGTTTTCTGGAGTAATAAAAGACAAGAGCAAGCTTTTTACTATCCTGCATTAACTGATTTATTTCATCTCGTAGTAGTAAATTTTGCCTCCGTCTCCCTGAGCACAAAAATATTTTCCATTGGCGGAAAGTCTTATTACTCCGTTTGCGCTACCGTCCTGATCGGCGGTAAAAAGAATTTGGCCATCTCTACTGAATATGTAGACATTACCCCAGTCGCCCATGGCACCGAGCAAACTTCCATCACCACTAACATCAACAGAAAAAACCCTGCCTGATACAGAATCGTTTTCCCAAAGTAGATCGGACGTTGGCAAAAGCGTATAGAGTTTGACCTTTCCCACAAGGGCAAGAAACAAAAGAGAATCGTTCTCGGGTATCGCCATATCCATAACTCCGTAGTAATCGTTTGTCGTTTCCAGATGAAGTGTGTTTCCGGTTAAATCTATCACTTTGCCTCCCCCCAGCCCACCCCAGAAAAGCAGGTTGTCGGTGGGAGAAAATTTAATAAAATCCGCAGCGATATCATTATCAGGTACTTGTAGTAAAAGATTCCCTGAAAGGTCGTAAAGATAGACGTCTCCCATATCCCTTGCAACGTAACTCCCGTTTTTGCTGATAGTAACGTAATTTGATGAACTTCCGTATTGGTCACCTGCTTTACACCATACCAATTGTCCTTCTCGGGTGAACAGGGAAAGAGGGTTACCGAGTACAAAGTAAAAGCCGTCTCCTGATATATCCGCAGGTCCCCCGAATGTGTAGGTTGAATTATTGTAGGTGAAACTCTCGCCGTTAAAGATCACTTCCCCCGTTTTGTTCAGTATTTTTGTGGTATATTCACATGCCAAAAGGATGTAGTTTCCATCATCGGTGATTTTTGCTCCACAACTTATCCAGTCCTGCACCTCCTCAGGACCCTCATAGGTATCTATCCAAACTTTTGGTATAGTATATTCCCAGATTTTGCTTCCGTTTGTTCCACTGAAGCCGGCTACTTTGTAGTTGGTTTCGTCATAACCTGCAAACCACGACCCATCCTTTGCCATGTCCAGTAGCTTATATCCTGTAATGGTAAATTTCAAGGTCGCATTTTCGGGAATTATATTGTTGTCATTTTCTTTTGCGCAGCTGAGGATGAGAATCAGAGCAGGCACTGCTACGAACATCACGTATCTTATTTTTGTGAAATTCATTATTCCTCCTTATGCTTTAATTATACACTTTAATTATACACTTGAATTTGTGCAATAAAGATTTAAGTTTTAGAAGTTGGGAAGGGACGAAAAAAATACTCTCCTAAGTTTGCGTGCGGTTCTATCTCCTTCTCCTTAGGCTAATTGTTGCAGTAAGGAGAAGGTCTGTGGAGAAAAGTTTAATGATGATGAAAATAAGAAGGATGTTTAGCAAAGTGAGGTAGCCAATTCCAAGAAAGACCTCCTTCATATACCCAAGCATGTAGAATCGGTAAAAGTAAAATGGGTGGGTAAAGGGTATGAGATATAAGAGGGTTTTTGCTGTGGGGCTTAGCTCCATGATGTCAACGGTGAAACTCAGAAAGTAAGGAATAAAAAGTAAGATCATAACAGGTGTAATGGCCAATTGGGCAGAGCGAGTATCTTCAACAAAGAGGGAAATAATGGTAGTCATCAGAAGTCCTGTGAGAAGAGATAAAAATATACAGATACCAAAGAGAACTACGCCCTGAACAGGTAGGGTAAGGTCGTAATTTTTTGCAATTTTTGCAAGTTCGCTCAATGCTCCCCCCGTTCCCGTAAACATATAACCCTTCAATCCGTACATGTATGCGCCTGCAAAAATGCAGGAGATGATAATGGCAGAGATCATCTTGGCAAAGATGATCGATGCCCGGGAAACGGGGGTTGTTAAAAGGGTTTCAAGGGTTTTGTTTTCCTTTTCCTGTCCCATGGCCGTGGCAATCATCTGGGATGTAAGAATCAATAAGAGAAATAGAATGACTGGTATGAAAATGGATTGCTGAATCATGTGAGCGAAGATGGCATCCGCTGAAGCCTTTATTATTCTTCCCCTAATATATACGTATTCTTCGGTTGAGACGGGTTTTGTCAGGAACTCGGGATCCTGTCCCTTTGCTTTTTCAATAAGAAGTTCGCGGGATATGGATTCATTAAGACTTTTAATGATGCTGGAAAGTATAGTTTTTTGAATTCTTTCCCTCACTCCGAGGGATTTTGTGATTGAATAGACCTCAATTTTTGCTTTTTTCCCTGCTTCAATTTCCTTTGAAAATCCTTCGGGAACAACAACGATGTTTCTGATATCAGATTCATAGGCGTTTTTCATCCATTCTTCAGGGTAATTGCCTTCAATGGAAAAGACATTGAAAATACTCCGCAGGGTTGTCTCAATGGTCTTACTGTATCTGCCGTTATCCAGCATTACAAGGCCAATCTCTCTTTTTTCTTCCATTTTTTTACTTTCAGATTCTCCAATTTTTCCTATGAGCTGAAACAGAACGATGATTGTGATAAAGGATACGATAAGTTGTTTATTGATCAGTTCCCTCAATTCTTTGATAAGGAGTACTGCAAACTTTCTCATTTCACCGTCTCCACAAAGACTTCTTCCAGGTTCTTGACGCCATATTTCTTTTTAAGTTCTTCCGGTTCTCCTTGTTCTACGATTTTACCTTCATGAATAAAGGCGACTCTATCGCAGAGGTATTCAACTTCCAGCATGTTGTGGGACGAAAGGAGCACAGTTCTCCCTTCCTTCGCAAACTCTTTTATAATTTTTCTTATTTCGTGAGCATTGAGAACGTCTAAGCCCGATGTTGGTTCATCGAGGATAGCAAGCTTTGGTTCATGCATAAGGGCTCGAGCCAGTAGGAGTTTCCTTGTCATCCCTTTACTGTATGTAGAAACCTTTGAATATATCCTGTCGCCAAGATTAGCAATTTCTAAGGCACGGGGAACCATTTTGTCGGCTTCTTTTCTTTCATCAGCATAAAGTTCAGCCATGAGCTTCAGGTAATCGATCCCCCTCAGATTTCGGTAAGCACCAGCCTCTTCAGGTAAATAACTTATAAATTTCCTGATCTTGGAGGCGTCTTTCTGTACATCATACCCTAAAACTTTCACCTCGCCTCCCGACAAAGTCAGGAGGGTAGAAACAATTCTAAGGGTAGTAGTCTTACCGGCTCCGTTGGGACCGATTAACCCAAAAATCTCCCCCTCCTCGGCATAAAAGGAAATCCCTTTTAAAGCCTGCACCTTCCCATAGAATTTTTGAAGTGAATTTACTTCAAGAACGGGCATTTCCCCTCCATTTTATAAATATTTTAAAGCATCGGGTACATTTTCGGAATTTCTAAATATCGTTGTGTAAAGGTCTTTGTTTTATTAGCGTGCCATCCTCATTTTTGTTGCCAGCCTGACATTAAAAATTCAATAAGTTTAGCTTTTCATTGACTATAAAACGAGCAAGATGTATAATTTATACCATGTACTTTTCAAGAGTGCTTTTTAGTTTTGGGTTTGGTGCATTTTTAGTCGTTTTAGTTTGCAGTAAAGGCAGAAAATAGGTTAAGAATGAAGTTTTTTTTAGGCTGTGTAATCTCTTTTATTGTTGCCTTCTTGTTCAGTAAGCATTTTGCGACTTTTAAAGGTGTTGAAGACCTTCCGGGAAGCGGGCCACAGAAGGTCAACCCCGAGAATGCGTCAAGAATGGGTGGTGTGGCCATTATATTGGCATTGATTCTTTCAGCTTTAGTTGCAGGCTTCAAGGATTTGATTTTGCTTATTCTGACTTCTTTACCTGTTTTTTTTGTGGCCATATATGAGGATGCTTTCCAGAAAGTCAGGCCTTCAATAAGGTTGATTATTGCTTTCTTTTCGGCATTAATTTTTTCAATTGTTTTCGACATTTATATAACACATGTGGATATCCCATTATTTGATGCAATATTAAGCAATCCCCTGTTTGGCTTGATGTTCACCATGTTTGCTGTTGCAGGTATTACCAATTCTTTCAACATAATTGATGGGCTTCATGGCCTTGCAAGCGGTGTTGGCATTGTGGTTTTTGCATTTTATGCTTTAACCTCTTATCTTGTTGGGGATATGTTTGTTTTTGGGATTTCTGCCCTTACACTTTTTGCACTTCTTGGATTTTTCATCAGAAACTATCCATCCGGAAAAATTTTGCTTGGGGACAACGGGGCATACTTTCTGGGATTTCTCATTGCAACCACTTCAGTATTGCTTGTTTATAGAAATGATGGCATTTCTCCTTGGTTTCCACTCCTCTCCGTTGCTTACCCCTTTACGGAGACGGTCTTTTCCATTTATAGAAGGCGCTTTGCAAAGAGAAAAAATGCAATGGATGCGGACATCCTTCATATGCATTCATTGGTATTTAAAAGATACATACGAAATAATGCAAAGACCTCTCCCCTTTTCTGGGCAGGAACCTTTATCACCTGCCTCATAGCGTTATTCTTAAGGTCAAACACAAGGGCACTGATAGGACTGTACGTGGTGTACCTTGTGGTTTATGTGATAAGTTATCTGAGGATAGTGAGGTTCAGGAATAAGAGGGTTATTTTTTCCGGCAGTCGTGAAAAAACTCTTTAAAAACTGTTTTGTGTGAGAAAGGGAGAGCATTATTTATAACAATTTGGGAGACGTTTTCCGATTCGCCTGAGGCATATAGAAGTTTATCCCAAAAATCGAGCGGTTGGTGCGATGCAGAATTTTAAAGGTGTATGGAAAGCGATGATTTTATATTTAGGTTCTGTGCCAATTTTGCAATTTTTCAGCATTTATCTTTATAAAAAATGGCTAAGGCTTTATAATTTTGCAAAATAAAGGAGTTTAGAACATGAGAATACTCGTTACAGGAGCAGGGGGCTTCATAGGAAGCCATCTGGCACGGGAACTTAAAAGAAGGGGGCATTTCGTTAGAGTAGCAGACATTAAATGGGACCCCTACATACAGGAAAAATACTATGATGAAAAGCTCACAGTAGACCTCAGATTCTACGAGAATTGTCTTTTAGCGACCAGGGACATAGACTGGGTTTTCAATCTTGCTGCCAACATGGGCGGAATAGGGTTTATTACGCAGGTTGGGGCCGAAATTATGCATGATAACAGTCTAATAAATATAAACATGCTTGAAGCTTCTGTTAAGAATGGGGTAAAAAGGTTCTTCTTCTCATCCTCGGCCTGCGTATACCCCGAATTCAAGCAATTAAATGAAGAGGTAACACCTCTGAAAGAAGAGGACGCAATCCCGGCACAGCCTGATACCTTCTATGGTTGGGAAAAGCTTTATGCTGAGAAGTTATGCGAAGCTTATCACAAGGATTATGGGCTGGAAGTGAGAATTTCCAGATATCATAACATATATGGTCCTGAGGGTACCTATGAAGGTGGAAGGGAAAAGGCTCCGGCGGCACTGTGCAGGAAGGTTGCCCTTGCCAGCGACCCCGGTGAAATAGAGATATGGGGTGACGGTAAGCAAACCCGTTCTTTCTGCTATATTGATGACGCTGTGGAAGGAACAATAAGGCTTATGGAGTCAGATTTTGATAAACCATTAAATATTGGGTCTGATAGACTTGTTACCATAGACGAGCTTGCGGACATAATTATCAAAATATCAGGGAAGAAAATCACCAAAAAATATGACACATCAAAACCGCAGGGTGTGAGGGGAAGAAATGCGGACCTCACTCTTATGGAAAAGGTTCTTGGATGGAGACCAAAGGTTTCTTTAGAGGAGGGGCTTGAAAAGACCTATCGCTGGATTGAACAGATGGTAAAGAGCAAATAAAATGTAATTAAATGAGAGAAGATAAACCTGTTCTTGTGGTTCACCCCCAGGTGGGGGCAGTAGGTGGTTCGGAGTTTAGCCTTGCTGTTTTGCTTGAACTCCTCACAAATGACCTGAATGTTAAAACTGCTCTTTTAACTCACGAAATGTTTCCCGTATCTGAATTTAATAGAGTCTGGAGAACCGATATAAATTATGAGAATCTGGAAGTTATTAGTTTGAAATTTCCTCGGAGATTTGCCTCAACTTTTTCCTATCTCAAGGGTAGGAAAAAAATCAAGAAGAATTTTGGAAGATGGAAAGATTAGCAATTGTAGTGGCAACTAAGAACAGGCCCGTTGAGTTTGAGAGATTTCTGAAAAGTTTAAAGGCTCAGAGGTATGAAAATTTTACGTTAATCGTTGTAGAAAGCGGTGAGAGATTTGCGGAGGAAATCTTAAAAAAGGAAGCCCCGGATTTTCATTATGAATATATTTATTCAGAAATAAGCTCTTCTACTTACCAGAGAAATCTTGGAGTTGAGAGAGCAAAGGGAAAATACGAATTCATTGCATTTATGGATGACGATATAATCCTGTATGATGACAGCCTTGAAAATTTTTTTATGGTTGAAAAACACTATCCCGATGTCGCAGGCTTTTCTTTTACAATGGTGAATCATCCTTCTATGTTTATGGAAAAATGGAAAAGGAGATATGTGGTTAACAGGCTTGGTCTTTATTCACCTTTTCCTGGTGATGTTCCACCATCGGGTTTTCAAACTATGATTTTACCACCAAAGGAGCCTCTTTACACAAAGTGGTTGCCCACTGGCTGCACATTCTGGCGATCTTTTATATTTGATAAAGTGCAATTTGATGAATGGTTCAGGGGGTACGGATACCTTGAAGACCTGGATTTTAGTTATTCTGTATATAAAGAAGGTTATAAACTTCTGGTTCTTCCGGAATGCAAGTATGAACACCTTCCCGGTCAATCTGGCAGGGGCAATGGTTTTGAGTTCGGGAAAAGAGAGATATTTAACAGGTTGTACTTTGTAAAAAAACACAAAGAGCTGTCGGTTTACAGTGCGTATCTCGGTCTTTTTGTGAGAACTTTTATTTCTCTCCTAGATTTTATGAGGTATAGAAGAAAATATGATTTTATGAGGACCCTTGGTAACATCTATGGTATTTTGATGTCGAGGTGAAACATGAGGGTACTGATATCCGCTTATGCATGCAATAAAGGTGGGGATTTATCCCTTCATCCAGGAGAGGATTTGGTGGGATGGGAAATCGCTACAGGGGTTGCAAAGAATCATGAAGTCTGGGTGCTTACAGAAGCCTACAACAGGATAAAGCACGAATTCATTCCGCCCAACATGCATGTTGTATATGTGCGAATTCCTGGGCTTTTTGAGGTGCTTTACAGGATTGATTTCATGAGGAGAATCTATTACTATCTGTGGCAAATAAAGGCCTATCTTATTGCGCGAAAGTTGAACAAAAAATATAATTTTGACGTTGTACACCACTTAACCTTTGGCAACGACTGGATGCCAAGCTTTATTGGTGCTTTCCTTGGAAAACCCTTTTTGTGGGGTCCCATCGGGGGTGGGCAAAAAACGCCACACCCTCTCAAAAAAGAGTATTCTATTGCCGGCAATTTTAAAGAGTTTGTTAGAGACTTTGCCCAGTTTATTGGACGCCACTTTTTAATATCAAGAAAGCTGACGGCTAAAAGGGCAAGAAAAATCCTTGTTTGTAATAAGGAGACGAAGGAATGTTTTCCTCCTGAGTTACATCATAAAATAGATTTTTTCCCGGTTAATGGACTTTCCTGGGAGGAGTTTCTTGTGCTTTCTCAAGGAAGAAAAGAGCCGGGTGCACCCTTTAGGGTGATGACAGCAGGGAGATTGCACCGACTCAAAGGATTTGGGATTGTTATTAAGGCTTTTGCTCGATTCTTAGAGAAAATTGGCGAAATGCAGTGTGAACTCGTCATTGTTGGTGATGGAGAAGAGAAGGAGAATCTCATAAAATTGACGAAAACTCTCGGAATAGAAAAGAGTGTAAAATTTGCGGGCTGGTTACCCAGAGAAAAACTTTTAGAAGAATATACAAGGGCGGATGTCTTTGTTTTTCTGAGTTTTAGGGACGGTGGTGGTGCAGTGGTAGTTGAGGCGATGGGTGCGGGTCTTCCCGTGGTGGCCCTGAAAAGTGGAGGTCCGGGTTTTCATATCAAGCCCGATTGGGGTTTTTTAATTGAACCTGCTGCCCCTTCGGTAGTCATTGAAAACACCGCAGAAATTCTGGAAAAACTTTATAAGGATGAAAAGTTGAGGATTTCCCTTGGGGAAAGGGCAAGGAAGAGGGTTGAGGAATATTACCTCTGGGACAGGCTTGCGGAGAGAATTGAAGGATATTACCGGGAAATTGTATCAGTATGAAAACCTTACTTTTCTTATGGTTGTTAATCTGGGGAGGCATATATACTGGGCTTTACAAGTGGCATGAAATTTATACAATATTTGACAGAATACATGCTTTGCGGGCATTTTTACCGATTTTTGGTTTGTTTCTTGGTATTTTATATTATTTTAAGCTAAGTAATACCAATTATAGCAATAACAAAGCCGAGTACAATCGGGCTGGACCATTTTTGCTTCTTTTTCTGTATGGCCTTTTTGGGCTTGTTTTTTTCTTCCTCTCGCCCTCACCATTAGAAGCACTTTACTGGGCTTCGGTTTACATAGCACCATTTTCCGTTATTTACGCTTTATTTGAATCAAAAGATGCTTACACCGGTCTTAAAAAGATTTTTGAAGTAAATTTTTACCTGATGGTATTTTTCTCTCTTGTCATTTTCTTTGGACCAATTAAAGATATCCTTTTGGGAGCTCCCAATAGAAGGTTGTATGAGCTTCCTTTTTCTCTTGGTACGCAAACGGCCAATGGTGTAGGCAGATTTGGAATAGTTGCGGCTATCGTATCACTTACCAGGGTCTGGCGAAAAGGGATCAAAAGAGGAATTTTGTATCTTTTCATTTTTCTGATTTCCATAACCAATGTGGTATATTCTGAATCCCGCTCTGCACTTTACGGTGGCATAATTGCTCTTGCTTTTGTAGGATTTCTTGCCGGTGCCTTTTATGGATTAAAGTGGAAGCTGCTTTTTACCCTTCCACCTGTTTTCTATCTTTTCTATCTTTCGGCTTTTAAGTGGAGGGCAGGGGGTGAGTTAGAAGGCCTTTTTGATCTTTCGGGAAGAGAGTATACATGGCGTAAGACTATAGAAGTTGCGTTGTCAAATCCGCTGACAGGGTTCGGTTTTCATGCAGACAGACTCCTCTTAGAAGGAGAACACATGCATAATGCTTTTCTTCATGCCTTTATCCAAAGTGGTATTTTTGGTTTTCTCTTATTTACAAGTTCTTTTCTGCTCACCTTGCTCTTAATAGGACGGGTTATTCTTAAGTATCAAAAGCAGTTTCGTGGTACTAAAAAGGTTGATAATACCTTCCTTGAGGCTGTTGGTGTTCTTGTTTTTTTAATGGCAAGGGCTTTTGTGGAGTCTACTTCAGCCTTTTACGGTATTGATTTACTACTTTTTTTACCCGCTTTAGCCATTGTTCAGAACTATAAACTTTTCATGGAGGAGCAAAAAAATGAGTCTCAGAAAGGAGCAAGTTCTGGGAATAGAAGTGGTTACAGAAGATTTTAATACGATTTTTAGAGAACTTGTCAATGCTATGGGAAGTGGCATTGAAAATTTGCCCATCGTTATGGCCTGTGCCAATCCTCATGCCCTTGTCTCAGCCTCTGAATTACCTGAATTTTACAATGCTTTAAGAAGTTTTCAAATTATTGTGCCCGATGGTATTGGTGTGGTAATTGCATCAAGGCTTCGCAGAGGGGAAATTAGAAAAAGATTACCGGGACCTGATTTCTTTGAAAATTTTTGCAGATATCTGGAGGGAGCGGGAATTTCTTATAACCATTTCTTTCTCGGAAGCACAGAAGAGACGCTGGAAAAAATTGTGGAGAGGTTTGGTAAAGAATTTCCACGGCAAAAGATTGCTGGCACTTATTCACCTCCCTTTGTGAAGGGGCTGTATTTTGGAGAAGAGGAAAATAGAAAAATTTTACAGGCTATTGAATCTGCAAGGCCCGATATAGTGTGGGTTGGACTTACCGCACCTAAGCAGGAGCTCTGGATTTACCAGAATCTTGACCATCTTAAAAAATTAAGCGTGAAGTTTGCAGGTGCTATTGGTGCTGCCTTTGACTGGTTTGCTGGTGTTAAAAAGAGGAGTCCAAAGATTTTCAGAGCAATTGGCCTTGAGTGGCTCCCGAGGCTTGTTCTGGAGCCCAGGAGATTGTGGAAAAGGGTGTTTGTGTCCGGACCGAAGTTCTTTTATCTGTATTTTAGGGAAAAATAAGCATCTCAAAATTAAAATAGAATGCGGGAAAGATATTTTTAAGCAAAATGGAATTATGGTGCATTTCAACTTTTTAATTTTTCCGTAACGGCGTTTAGTAGCTCTGCGAATTGTCTTGCCATTTCGAGATGGGAGTATTTTGATATTTTCTCTTCATTACCTTTGTATGGTACATATCCGTAAGTCTTGTAATCATTATAAAATTCTAACAATGCTTTTTTCAACTCTTCATGGTTTGGCGGATGTACACCAGCTCCAGTTTCCTCAAGCAGTTCGGTAACAACGCCTCGTGGTCCCCCCACAGCCAAAATGGGCCGTCTCGCTGCAAGGTATTCAAATAATTTGCCCGTGTATACTCCTACCTCTTCAGGATGGTTCCACATTAAAAGAAGTAAGATTTGTGATTCCCTTTGCTTATCTAAGGCGGTGTCTCTTGGAACTTTCGGGTTCAGTAAAACCACGTCTTCAAGATGGTACTTCTTAATTTTGTTTTCAATCCAGTAATATTCTGTAACTCCATAGAAACGAATTTTTACAAGATGCTTATCGAGCTTTCCTTCATTTAAAAGTTCAGATATTGCTTTAAAAAGAGATTCAGGATCCCTTTTACCTTTGTAAAGATATCCGGTGTAAGTAATGGTGAATTCCTTCGTTAATGGTTTTTTCTTAACATCATCAGGGTCGTATCCGTTCGTTATTGTATATACAGGCTTTTCCTTATGAAGTGTTCTGAGTTGTTGCGCTAATGGTTCTGACACTGTTACCAGTGCGTCAGCTAACCTTAATGTCTTTAACTCGAGACTTCTTTCGATTAAGCGTCTTATTGGACTGAAGCGATAATAATGATTTTGAGTCCAGAGGTCTCGAAAGTCGGCAATCCAGGGAATTTTGAAATTCCTTTTAAGTGTTTTAGCGATTAAGTGGCATGTAAATGGATCTGCAGTGCTAATTATTGCATCAAAGGGCTCAGTACTTAAAAGCCTGCTTCCAGCTTCCACAGCATAAGGATACCATCTTCGCTGAGCATCGGGATATTCTAAAACTTCTGCTAAGGCTCTTTTAGTTATTTCAATGAATTTCGCAAGAAGAATAAATTTTTCATTGTAATATATTTTCTTGAGAAAGTGAACTTGTTCTTCAACTGGTGCTTCTGGCTGTGCGCCGAGTTTTCGTTTAAAGCAGGTTGTAACATCTCCAGGGTAAGGAGTTTGTA